>NZ_JAJCGT010000027.1:0-47104 GCF_020553185.1 Blautia sp. MSK18_10
TTGTATGTCTCGGGATTTTGGCATATTCATGCCAAAACACCTCGCGGGATAGTGGTGTGTGAACAGTAACCGATAATCTCCATATTATAAAAAAATATAATTAATTCTACATTTTATGTTGAAAAAGAACATATACTGGAGTATAATAAGAATCAGTTAAAAACAGTGAATATCCTGAAATGTACGAGGCCCCTTCTTTTTTTGAACCTACATCGACTTTAACGGGAACCCAACATCGCAGGCCGGATGTCAGGCCGTCATTATGCAGCGGAAGACAGAAGGTCTGTTGAGGATACCCACCTAGCTGCGGCTAGGCGTCAATGGGAAGGGAACGGCATTTCGGGAACTGTAAAAATGAGCCGTAGAGAGGCTCTTTTTTATTATCTTTTGGATTTAATATTATTTTATGATACGGGAGGTTGGAAACAATGAGTGTTTCTGAAAGAAAGTTCGGTGTATTACAGACTGGGGAAACAGTAAAAATTTTTCATCTGGAAAACAAATCCGGGGCATATGCGGAAGTGACAGATTTTGGAGCAATCCTGGTTAAGGTCTGCGTACCTGATAAAGATGGTACTTTAACAGACGTAGTACTTGGATATGATGATCTGGCATCTTATGAAGTAAATGGATGCTTTTTCGGTTCAACCATCGGCAGAAACGGAAACCGCATCGGCGGTGCGAAATTCTCTGTCAATGGCAAAGAAGTAGTTCTTGCTCAGAATGAGAATGACAATAATCTTCACAGCGGTCCTGACGGATTTGAAAAAAAGCTCTGGAAAGTGGCTGAGATTTCCGATGATAAAAACAGTGTTATATTTAACCGTATAAGTCCGGATGGCGAGAATGGTTTCCCGGGAGAATTTGATGTGTCTGTAAAATATGAGTTTACGGAAGACAACGAACTGAGGATCCATTATCAGGGAATCTGCGATGAGCCGACAGTTGCCAATATGACAAATCATTCTTATTTCAATCTGAATGGTGAGGGAAGCGGAACCGCCATGGATCAGTATCTTACAATCCATGCAAAATATTATACACCTGTAGCCGACAGTCATTCCATTCCTACAGGAGTGTATGAGGAAGTTGCAGGGACTCCCATGGATTTCAGAACTGCCAAACAGATCGGGCAGGATATTGAAGCAGAATTTGACCAGCTGAAATTCACAGGCGGATATGACCACAATTATGTGACAGACAACTATGCAAAAGGAAACAGAAGACTGATCGCAACCGCATACAGTGATAAAACCGAAATTGCCATGGATGTCACTTCCGACTGTCCATGTGTACAGTTTTACGCAGCAAATTTTGTCGAAAATGAACATGGTAAAAATGGTCATACTTACAATAAGCGGGATGCTTTCTGTCTGGAAACGCAGGTTGAACCGAATGCGGTCAATGTTGAAGATTTCCACTCCCCGATTCTTAATGCAGGTGAACAGTATGATTCTGTGACTGCTTATCATTTCTACATCAGAAAGTAAAAATCTGACCATAAAACTAATTACATATTGATCCGGTTTTTTTCATATCTACAGCGTTCCAGCATGAAAAGAACCGGATTTTATTATCCATAATTCATGTTTGTCATAACGGCAGTTTCATGGTATGATAGTAAACAGAGATATTCGAAACAGTTATCTTTATAATTACAGCAATCACCATAAATGCATTATCAGAAATGACTGCTGTAAAATAACAGAATGGAGACATATATGAAAAAGAAAAATAAAACCCGGTCTGTTACAGGGCTTTTATTCGGGTTTATGGAACGTGTATCCGGAGATCACGTAGGAGCTTATGCGACACAGGCAGCGTATTTTCTGATCATGTCTTTTATTCCCTGTATTCTGTTTCTGACTACACTGGTACGGTATACACCTCTGACCTATAATGTAGTCAGGGATGCGATCGTTGCTTTTATTCCGGAGAATCTGCAGAGTTTTGTTCTGGGGATCGTGGTAGATGTATACAAAAGAAGTACTGCAATTGTCCCTTTGTCAGCAATTGTGGCACTGTGGTCTGCCGGAAAAGGAATGCAGTCTATCATCAATGGATTAAATACCATTTATCACGTAAAAGAAACCCGTAACTGGCTGTTAACCAGAATTTATGCAGTATTCTATACTTTATCACTGGTGATTGCGGTAATCGTGTCTCTGCTTATGCTTGTACTTGGAAACGAAATACAGAAAGTTGTATCAAGATATATTCCTTTTCTTGGAAGAGTTCTGGGAAAAATACTGGGGGCAAGAGCACTGTTGGTATTTGGTGTGTTGTTTCTGGTTTTTCTTATGTTGTATAAGGTTCTTCCGAACAGAAAAGCCACATTCAAAAGCCAGATTCCCGGAGCCTTGATCATAGCAGTTGCATGGTCGATATTTTCATACGGATTCTCTTTTTATTTTGAGATTTTTCCGGGGTTCAGTAATATGTACGGAAACCTTGCGACGATCATCATGGTCATGGTATGGTTGTATATCTGTATGAATCTTCTGTTATACGGTGCAGAGATCAATGCTTATTTTGAAAAAGAATTCCGGATTGCACATAAATCGGTACAGGAACTACTGGCACATGAAAAAGAAAAAAAGCAGCAGGAAAATGAATGAATTTTGGCTACGTTGTGAACATGACAGTCAGGGGGCTTTTTATTGTAAAGCCTTTCTGAGTGTGCTATAATAAACCATAATTTTGGAGAAACAAAAAGGAATCAGTTCTATGATCGTTGTATATTTGATATTTTTGGCTGTCATTCAGGCTGTGACGGAATTTCTTCCTGTCAGCAGCCTGGGACATTTATGCATATTGGAACAATATATGGGAATCGGCCACGAAACCGAATTGCTGTCAGAAACGATGCTCCATCTTGGAAGTGCAGCAGCAATTATATTTTTGTTCCGCAAAGATTTAAAAAAAATCGGACTAGGACTTCTGGGGATGTTTATGGATATGATCGGTAATCTGAATCTATATATCCATAACAAGAAGACAGGGGAAAGTTTGGGCTATGCCAGAATAGTCACCGGAACATATCGGAAAATAGGTGCACTTCTTGTGATTTCCATGATTCCAACAGCACTTCTGGGACTTACAGGAAAACGGCTGGCTCTTCTGGGCGCAGACTCTCAGATTGTTCCGGGAATCGGATTTTTACTTACAGGCGTATTTCTTCTGGTAACAGATCTGAATAAATCCGGTGGAAAAAAGGGACCGAGAGAGGCTTCTTATGACAGCGCCATGTGGATTGGAATTTGTCAGGGGATTGCTGTCTTTCCGGGGATTTCCAGAATGGGATTTACGTTATGTGCTGCACTGTTATGCGGATATAACCGCAAATTTGCGGTTCGTTTTTCTGTTTTTATGAGTCTGCCTGCTATCATAGGTGCTTTTTTTACGGAAATCGGAAATTTTGGTGCTTCTGAAATGACGGCAGGACTTGGGTTTACCTATGTATTTGCAATGATCATCGCCGGTTTTGCGGGATGTCTTGTTATCCGAAATACAATAGCCATGACTCAGAATATAAAATTACGCTATTTTGCATATTATTCATTTATAGTCGGTATTATTACACTGGCATTAAATTTTGCCCTGTAAAGGGAAGATATTTACGAGAAGATCAAGGAAGGGAGCCTTAGAATGGCAGCATCAAAGAGTAAGAATACCGGGCATTCGGGAAGAAATACAAAAAAGAAGACAGCAATGGAACAGGAAGTCGGCAGATTTCAGACAGAAATCATATTATTTGTGATTTTGGCCGCATGTGTGATCCTGATGGCAAGCAATTTTGGAGCAGGTGGTTTTGTGGGAGATGCGATCAGTAATTTCTGTTTCGGACTGATGGGACTGATGGCATATCTGTTTCCAATCGTATTTTTCCTTGAATCAGCATTTATTCTGATCAATAAAACAAACCGGCTGGCATATAAGAAACTTGCAGCGGCGTTTGTGATGTTTCTGTTTCTGTGTGGGGCAGCGCAGCTTCTCACAGACGGATATATGCAGAGTACAACTTTGCTGGATTATTATGCTTTAAGCGCAGATTATAAAACAGGCGGTGGTCTGATCGGAGGAGCGATCTGTATTTCTGTCACATCTGCTTTTGGAACTATCGGCGGATATGTGATCATTATACTGGCATTTGTTGTATGTATGATCATTATCACACAGCGCTCTCTGCTTGATTTTGTAACGCGGCTGGTTATAAAGGTGTGTGATTTTGTAAAAGACAGACATATGCGCTATATGCAGGGGCAGCCTGAACGTGAGCGATATAGAGAAGAACGTGCCAGAGAACGTCAGCTTATAAGAGAACAGCGGCGTGAAGAAAAAGTCCGCAGACTGGAGGAAGAAATTGGCGATGATGAATTTTCAGATGATGACTTTCTCATGGATCCTTCGGAAGCAAAAAAAATGAAAAAAGGCGGCTTTCTGGAAGGAACCAAGCTGACAGGCTATTCTGAACAGAAGCCAAAGAAAAAGGGGAAACTTCTGAAAAAAGCAGCAGATACAGATAAAGCAGCAGCAGAAACAGCCGAAGCTGCGGAGAATACCGAGAACACAGGGATTAAATCCTCTGATGATGCGGATAATAAACCATACATCGATGCTCCGATGAATTTTGAGATTCACAGAGCGGATACATCCCCGGATACATACGAGGCAGATAATGAATCACAACAGCAGGAAGACCTTCCATTTGAAGATGCTGTCACTGACCGGAAGAAATCTGTGGTTTCAGAACCGGAGGAAGATCTGCCCCCTTTTCAGGATGAGAAGGCAGTGCGGCCGCCTTCGAAAAACCCCAAATCTTCTGAAAAAGAGATACAGAGCGGAATTGTAAACATTCAGCATGAGATCACCCGACAGGAAGCAGCCGTAAAAAAAGAATATAAATTTCCAGCCTTAAATCTGCTGAAGAAAGGAAGCAGCAAAGCTCAGGGGGATTCTGATGCCTATCTGCGTAAGACTGCAAAAAAACTCCAGGAAGTACTTCACAATTTCGGCGTGAACGTGACTGTCACTAATGTGAGCTGCGGACCAACAGTTACCCGTTATGAACTTCAGCCCGAGATGGGAGTGAAGGTCAGCAAAATTGTAGGTCTTGCAGATGACATCAAACTGAATCTTGCCACTCCTGATATCCGCATTGAAGCACCGATCCCCGGCAAAGCAGCAGTGGGCATTGAGGTTCCCAATAAAGAGAACAGTACGGTTATGCTCAGAGATCTGCTCCAGTCAGAAGAATTTCAGAAGGCAAAATCCAAACTTTCTTTTGCAGTAGGAAAGGATATTGCAGGTAAGACTGTAGTTGCGGATATTGCCAAAATGCCACATCTTCTCATCGCAGGTGCAACCGGTTCAGGTAAATCAGTATGTATCAATACACTTATCATCAGTATCCTGTACAAGGCAAATCCAGATGAAGTAAAGCTTATCATGATCGATCCTAAAGTAGTAGAGCTCAGTGTGTATAACGGAATTCCACATTTGTTTATTCCGGTTGTGACAGATCCGAAGAAAGCAGCAGGCGCATTAAACTGGGCAGTACAGGAGATGACAAACCGTTACAATACATTTGCGGAGTACGGTGTCCGTAATCTGGATGAATATAATAAAAAAGCAGAGCAGATCAAGGCGGCAGGAGCTGAAGAAGAACCTGTGAAAATGCCGCAGATTGTGATCATCGTGGATGAGCTTGCAGACCTTATGATGGTTGCGCCCGGAGAGGTGGAGGATGCTATCTGTCGCCTGGCCCAGCTTGCACGTGCGGCAGGTATCCATCTGATCATTGCCACACAGAGACCGTCTGTAAATGTTATCACCGGTCTGATCAAGGCGAATATGCCTTCCAGAATTGCTTTCTCTGTATCTTCCGGTGTGGATTCCAGGACAATTCTGGATATGAACGGAGCCGAGAAGCTTCTTGGAAAAGGTGATATGCTCTTTTATCCTCAGGGATATCAGAAGCCTGCAAGACTTCAGGGTGCATTTGTATCTGATGATGAGGTAAGTGCTGTGGTTGAATTTCTTGCAGATAAAAATCCGGGTGTCCAGTATAACCAACAGATCGAGCAGCAGGTAAATTCTCCTGTAACAACAGGTATGTCCGGAGATGAAAGGGACATCCATTTTGAAGAAGCAGGTAAGTTTATCATAGAGAAAGAGAAAGCTTCTATTGGTATGCTGCAGAGAATGTTTAAGATTGGTTTCAACAGAGCGGCAAGAATCATGGATCAGCTCTGCGACGCAGGTGTAGTGGGACCGGAAGAGGGAACAAAACCGAGAAAAGTTCTTATGTCTATGGAGGAGTTTCAGAATTATCTGGAAAATCAGTAAGTGAGGACTGTCTATGAAATGTCCTAAATGTCATAAAGAGGTGGAAAAAGGCTTTCTGTACTGCCCCTACTGCCTTGCGGAGATACCCTGGGTAAGAGAATTCAGCACAGTGGAAACTCTGATGAAAAAGGAGCAGCAGAACCGCCCATCCGAAAAAAAACAGGAAACAGAAATTATAAAATATTTCAAACATCCAAAAAGAAGAAAGCTGAAATTCAGCAGGAAACAGCTTCTATGTCTGCTTCTGTGTGCGGCGACACTGCTGGGATTCTTTTGTTATCGGCAGTTAAATACTTTTTCTGCCTTATATTCCAGGGCAAAAAAACAATATGCACAGCAAAACTATGAAGAAGCACAGCGGATTGCAGAAAATGCTCTGGATAAAAATCCCAAAAATGAAGCCGCCAATCTTCTTCTGGCCAAAAGTATGGCGAAATCAGGCGATAAACGATCTGCACTTCTTGTTTTGCGCCCGTTTATCCAGAACAAAACTGCGGGAACAGGAATATATAAAGAGTATGTGAAGCTTCTTACACAGGAGGGAAAGACCAACGAAGTCAGACTAATCCTGAAATCTGCTGACAGAGAGGTGCAGAATGCCTGCGCAGAATATATCTGCGAAACACCTGTATCAAATCCTGCCCCCGGAACCTATACTACAACGCAGACTCTGAAACTGGAAGGTAACTGCCAAAAGATTTATTACACATTAGATGGAAGCACACCTACCAGAAAGAGTAAAGTATATACAGAACCTATTATTCTGAGGGAAGGCACAACTGAATTAAAAGCCTTTGGTGTAAATGATAAAAACATCGAAAGTGATGTGATCAGCAGAAAGTATGTGATTGTTTTAAATGCACCGAAAGCCCCTAAGGTAACACCTAAATCAGGGGATTACAATAAAAAAACAGAGATTAAGATCACTGTCCCGGATGGATGTAAAGCATATTATGCATTTGATTCTGAACCGGATCTTAACAGTACTGTTTATGAACAGCCAATCTCCATGCCTGTGGGTTACCATAGGCTGAATGTTATTCTTGTTGCAGCAAATGGCAAGACCAGTAAAATGACTGCTATGGAATATTATCTGCAGTACTAAAAATACTGTGATTTTATCGCTGATTTTATTAAAATAGAAGGAAGAAGATCATGGAAATCCGTATTGTTACAGTTGGAAAGATCAAAGAAAAATATCTGTGTGACGGAATCGCAGAATATGCCAAACGGCTGAGCAGATACTGCAAGCTGACTTTCTGTCAGGTAGCAGATGAAAAAACACCGGATAAAGCGTCAGAAGCACTGAACACACAGATTAAAAATACAGAAGGCGAACGTCTGATGAAACATATACGCGAACAGGATTATGTCATCGCACTGGCAATTGACGGAAAAACGCCGGATTCTGTAGAACTCTCTCAAAAAATTGAGAAACTGGGAGTTTCCGGTATCAGTTCCATTGCATTTGTGATCGGAGGTTCCTTAGGACTGAGTGAGAGTGTTCTGAAACGTGCAGATTATAAGCTCAGCTTTTCCAGAATGACTTTTCCGCATCAGCTGATGCAGATGATCCTTTTGGAACAGATATACAGAAGCTACCGCATTATGAATCACGAACCCTATCATAAATAAACGAATGTACCAACAAGCCCAAAAGAAAGAAGAAAACTATGAACACAGAAAAATTTGAAGAATTTATTTCACAGTACCCGATTTTTGAATACCGCATACTGGACACAAAAGATATTACAATTCAGGAACGCGTACGCACGATCTGCCAAGAAGAATGCGAACGTTATGATTCTACCTGGGCCTGTCCCCCCGCAGTAGGAACCCTGCAGGAATGTGAAAAAAAAATAAAAAGTTATCCTCAGGCTGTTTTCTTTTCCAGTGTAGCGGAAGTTTCGGATATCATGAACATGGAAGAAATGCTTTCTACAAGACGGGCACACGAGGATCTGACTACAGAGGTGGGAAAATATCTGAATAAAGAAGGGTATGAAACTTATATCCTGTCTACAGAATCCTGTGATATCTGTGAAAAATGTGCCTATAAAGAGGGAAAACCATGCAGATATCCTGACCGGATGCATCCATGTCTGGAAAGTCATGGTGTAGTAGTAAATGAGATTGTAGAGCGTGAATCTATGGAATATAATCTGGGTGGAAATACAATTCTGTGGTTTTCTATGGTTTTGTTTCGATGATTGCTGCTGAAACGTGTTTTAAAGAAAGTTCTTCCGGCATAGACTGATAGTAAAAGCCGGGGGAGCTTTTTTTATGAAAAAAGCAGGACAATGGAAAAACCGGATGGTGCTGGCATTAGAACTTCCGCCTGATCTGGCATATAATGAAACGATCGTCACACTGACCGGTCAGACGGAAGCTGTTATCGAAAATTATAAATCTGTTTTTAAATATACACCTTCTGAAATTGTGATACAGTCTTTTTGCGGAAAAGTGACCATATCCGGGAAAAATCTTGAAATCCGCTGGTACAATTCCAGTGCAATGAAAGTGACGGGAAGTATTTATGATATAAAAGCGGGTGACAGCGAATGTTGAAATTTTTGAAATTAATATATGGTTATGTGATCATCCTTGTAAGAGGAGAAAATCTGGAACGCTTTCTGAATCTCTGCAAAAGCAGAAAAGTTTATATGGAAAGGATCCGGTACAGAGAGGATGGCCAGCTTATGGCACAAATGCAGGCCGCTGATTTCTTTCGCCTGAGACCTCTCCGGAATAAAACAGGTGTACATATTCAGATCATACAGAGACGGGGAATGCCCTTCTTTTTTTTAAGGAATAAAAAAAGAAAGGCTTTTTTTACAGGCATGATTCTGGGAGGTATCCTGATATTTTTTTTGACAGGGAGAATCTGGAATATCCATATTGAAGGAAATATCAGAAACAGTACCGGAGAAATCCTCGATTTTCTGGATAAGCAGGATATAAACCATGGGATGTCCAAAAAAAAGATCAACTGTTCAGAAGTTGCAGCAGCTGTACGGAAAAATTTTCCGGAGATTACCTGGGTATCTGCCAGAATAGAAGGAACCCGTCTGATTCTTAATATCCAGGAAGGAATTATCCCCCCAAAAATCAACAGTAATACCTCACCCTGTAATCTGCTCGCAGACAAGGACGGAGTGATCACAGATATGATCGTCCGAAGGGGCATACCGGTAAAAAAGCCCGGGGATTCCTGCAAAAAAGGGGAACTTCTGGTATCCGGGGAACTTCATATCATGAATGACAGTCAGGAAGTCCTGCGAAAGGAATACGTTCATGCAGATGCGGATATTTTTATTTCCAGACAAATTTCCTATTATCAGGAATTTCCATTAAAATACCGTACAGAAATCCCTGCCGGCAAAAAGAAAAAAGAAATGTACTTCCGGTTTGGGCACTGGTATCTGGGATTGTATCCGACATTACATACAGGTCAGAAACGTATCACAGAGGAAATTCCTCTGCGTATCACAGAAAATTTTATACTTCCTGTATGGATCGGATGGACCGAAACTACTGATTATACAGTAAAAGAAGAAACCTATACCAGAAAAGAAGCCGAGAAGGAAGCTGTGCGAAGATTTCATCAATATGAAAAGAAGCTGCTTCAAAATGGCATTAAGATCAGTGAAAATCATATTACTACCAGGCTGACAGAATCTCTGTGCATTACCGGAGGAACCCTGCTTATCATCGAACAGACAGGCGAAAAAAGCCGGATAACATAAAATTCCATAAAAATTTGTATTTAAAAAGTTGCAGGGAGGTGTTACAATGGATGCATCTGGTTTTAACCGGACTTTGATTATCGTCCATAAACGAGGCAATAATCCATTATTAACTTATCAACAGGAAAGGACATCACAGGATGGCTGGCAATATTATTGAATTACACACAGAAGTCCCCGCAGAACTGGAAGCAAATGTATTTGGCCAGTTTGATGAGCATCTTAAGCTGATTGAGAGAACACTGAATGTGACAGTGATCTCCAGAGACGGAATCCTTAAGATACTTGGCAATGAACAGAATGCGGCTTCTGCGAAGAAACTGATAGAAGAACTGACAGTACTTGCAAAAAGAGGCAACACGATCACGAAACAGAATGTCAATTATGCTCTTTCTCTGGCAATGGAGCAGAGAAACGAAGTTCTCACAGAAATAGACAAAGATTTTATCTGTAACACCATACAGGGCAGACCTATCAAGCCCAAAACACTGGGGCAGAAAGATTATGTAGAACAGATACGCAAAAAAATGATCGTGTTCGGTGTAGGTCCTGCCGGTACCGGCAAAACCTATCTGGCGATGGCAATGGCTGTCACAGCCTTCCGAAATGAGGAGGTCAGCAGGATCATCCTGACACGTCCTGCTATTGAGGCCGGTGAGAAGCTGGGATTTCTTCCGGGAGATCTGCAGAGCAAGGTAGATCCTTATCTGAGACCACTCTATGATGCACTGTACCAGATCATGGGAGCGGACAGCTTTGCGAAAAATATGGAGCGCGGCCTGATCGAGGTTGCACCGCTTGCATATATGCGCGGACGTACACTGGATAATGCATTTATCATTCTCGATGAAGCACAGAATACTACTCCGGCACAGATGAAGATGTTCCTGACACGTATCGGATTTGGTTCAAAGGTTATCATCACCGGAGATGCCTCACAGAAAGATCTTCCAAGAGATACCACATCCGGACTTGACGTGGCAATGAAAGTACTGAAAAAAATAGATGACATTGGCTTCTGCCAGCTTACCAGCAAGGATGTTGTCCGTCATCCTCTGGTACAGCAGATCGTACAGGCTTATGATGCCTATGAGAAGAAACAAAAACCTGAAAGAACGGCAAGACGCAGAAACGGGGTAAATGAACGATGAACATGCAGATTGATTATGAGACAGAGCGTGAACTGGGGATCGACTATGAGACACTGGCAGTAAAGGTAGCTGACAAGGTTCTTGAAATGGAAAAATGTCCCTATGATGCACAGGTGAATCTTGTACTTACAGATAACGAAGAGATTGAGAGAGTTAATACTGAGTTTCGCGATATCGCAAGACCTACGGATGTTTTATCCTTCCCTATGATTCCTTTTGAGACACCGGCAGGATATGATATTGTGGAGGAAGATGAATCTTACTTTGATCTGGATACAGACGAACTTCTTCTTGGAGATATCATGATCTCAGTTGACAAGGTATTTGCGCAGGCAGAGGAATACGGACACAGTGTGACAAGAGAATTCTGTTTTCTGGTTGCACACAGTATGCTGCATCTGCTGGGATATGACCATATGACTCCCGGGGAAGCGGCAGTCATGGAGGCAAAACAGGCGAAAGCCCTGGAGGAGCTTGGGATTACACGCTGATCTTCAAATTCTGTTATTGCAGGCAATTTCTGATGGATTTTGTCTCGTAACTGTAAAGACACTGAACAGTTACAAAAATATATTTATATGGAGTAACAAAAAGATGAATTACCGGGAACGACTTAAAGATAAAAAACGTATTGTAATTAAGATCGGTTCTTCTTCCCTGACTCATTCGGAGACAGGAAGACTGAACCTTCGCAAACTGGAAGTGCTGGCAAGAGAGCTCAGTGACCTTCGCAATCAGGGAAAAGATGTCATACTGGTTTCTTCAGGAGCTATAGCAACAGGTGTGGCAGCTCTTGGAATGCATGAGAAACCCACAGAACTGAAAGGAAAACAGGCATGTGCAGCAGTAGGACAGGCTAGACTGATGATGATTTATCAGAAACTTTTTTCTGAATATAATCAGCTTTCCGCTCAGATTCTTATGACAAAAAATACTATGGTTAATAATGTTAACCGAAAGAATGCTCAGAATACTTTCAATGAACTGCTCAGTCTGGGAGTGATTCCCATTGTAAACGAGAATGACTCCATTTCCACCTATGAGCTTCAGAATCTGGAGAAATTCGGAGATAATGATACATTGTCTGCAATGGTTGCCGCACTTGTACGGGCAGATCTGCTGATCCTGTTATCAGATATTGATGGTCTTTTTACAGATGATCCCAATACTAATCCTGATGCAAAATTCATTGATGTGGTAGAAAATCTGGATGATAATCTGCTTAACATGGGAAAAGGTACTTCCGGAAGTAAGGTAGGAACCGGCGGAATGGCTACTAAGCTGACAGCAGCACAGATCGCTTCTGCAGCAGGCGTAGATATGGTGATCGCAAACGGAGCCGATTTCCATATTATCCATAAGATCACAGAGGGACGCAGGTACGGTACGCTGTTTGTAAGCCAGTCCAAAGAAGAAGTTTATCTGATCGATATTATTGACAGACTGTTATAATACCGGAAATTTACCGGTGCCAAATGACATTCACAGAGTAAATGGCAGTGTTTACAGACAGACTGCCGCAGACAAAAACAGGAGGAAGAACTATGGAAGTTGAGAAAATCGACCGCATTAATGCACTTGCACATAAAGCCAAAAATGTGGGGCTTACTGAAGAAGAGAAAAAAGAAAGAGAACTGCTGCGCAAGGAATATATTGCATCTGTCCGTATGAACCTTCGCGCTCAGCTGGACAATGTGGATGTTCAGCAGGAAGACGGAACAATCATTAATCTGGGTGAAAAATATGGAATCAAAAAAAGACATTAGAAAGAAGATTTTCGCAGAAAGAAAGCTGCGCACAGATGAACAGATAGAGGCAATGAGCCTCACGATCACTGACAAAGTGACCGCACTTCCTGCATTTAAGAATGCGGACCGCATTCTGGTATATGCAGATTACAACCATGAAGTTGTCACAGAGTATCTTATAAAAGAAGCATGGAAGGCCGGCAAGGAGGTTGCAGTTCCCAAGGTTGTGGGAAAGGATATGGTATTTTATAAGCTGACAGACTTAGCCCGGCTGGAACCCGGATATTTTGGGATTCCTGAGCCTGTATCGGGGGAGATCGTCAACTGGTCAAAGGCTCTTATGATCATGCCGGGAGTGGCTTTTGACAGAGCAAACCACAGAGTCGGATACGGCGGTGGCTTCTATGACCGTTATCTTGAGAAACATCCGCAGCTTGAAAGAGTTGCCATTGCATTTTCTTTTCAGATGTTGCCGGAGGTTCCCACAGAACCTACTGATATCTGTCCGCAGATCATAGTAACAGAAGAGGAGATATGCTATCTTACTGACTGAAAGGGGACCTGAACATGAATGAAATGCTGAACCGTCTTGGCATGAATGCGAAGGCAGCTGAAACAGAAATGAGAAATCTTTCTACAAACAAAAAGAATGAAGTACTTCTTGCAGTAGCAGACAAACTGGTAAAGGATGCACAGACTCTGATCAATGCCAACAGGCTGGATGTGGAAACCGGAAAAAGGAATCATATGCCTGAGGGGCTGATCGACAGGCTTCTTCTCACAGAGAGCAGGATTGAAGGAATGGCAGAGGGCTTGCGCCAGGTAGCAGCCCTGGATGATCCTGTCGGGGAAGTAACCGGGATGAAAAAACGCCCAAACGGACTGCTGATCGGGCAGAAGAGAGTACCTCTTGGCGTGATCGGAATTATCTATGAAGCAAGACCGAATGTAACTGCGGATGCATTTGCACTCTGCTTTAAGACCGGTAATGTAGTAATCCTAAAGGGTGGAAGTGATGCGATCCATTCCAACGAGGCCATTGTAAACTGTATCAGGGAAACTCTGAATGAACAGGGCGTGACAGAGGATGCGATCCAGCTGATTTCTGATACATCCAGAGAGACAGCAGCAGAATTCATGAAGATGAACCAGTATGTGGATGTACTCATCCCGCGAGGCGGCAGAGGCCTGATCAAAGCCGTAGTGGAGCAGAGCACCATCCCTGTGATTGAGACCGGTACTGGAAACTGCCATATTTATGTGGATGAAACCGCAGACCTTGAGATGGCAGCAGACATTATCATGAATGCCAAGACTCAGAGAGTAGGCGTCTGCAATGCCTGCGAATCTGTTCTTGTACATAAAGATGTAAAGGATGCCCTGCTTCCAGTCCTTGCAAAGCGTCTGCAGGAGAAACATGTGGAAATCCGCGCAGATGAAGCGGCTTATGCGTTGATCCCGGGAGCTGTACACGCAACAGAAGAAGACTGGGGCAAAGAATATCTGGATTATATTCTTTCTATTAAAGTGGTTTCTTCTGTAGAAGAGGCGATTGCTCACATCAATAAATATAATACAAAACATTCAGAGGCAATTATTACCAATAATTATGAACATGCACAGAAGTTTCTGGATGAGGTGGATGCTGCGGCAGTTTATGTCAATGCCTCCACACGTTTTACAGATGGATTTGAATTCGGTTTCGGGGCAGAGATCGGTATCAGCACACAGAAGCTTCATGCGAGGGGACCTATGGGACTTCTGGCTCTGACCACAACGAAATATATCATCTATGGAAACGGACAGGTACGCCCATAGACAGCACATTGATTTTTTCTGAGGGATGTGCTATACTTCAATTCAGATTTGGGATTACTGACTGCTTCGTGGGGAATAAGAAATCGGATGGTGTCAGTAGTGATTTTAACTAAAACTCATCTATGGGAGGACATACAATGAGAAAAAAACAACTTTTTGCATTATTAATGGCAGGTGCCCTGTCTGTAGGAATGGCACCGACAGCCACATTTGCAGCAGATGCTGCTGCTGAGACATCAGCCGAAGGCGAACTGGAAGGTGAACTTGACTCTACAGATACAGAAGAACCTTCTGAAGATCCGGCTGAAACTCCTGAGGAACCAGCCGAAGATCCAGCCGAGACACCGGAAGATCCGGCTGAAACTCCTGCCGAAACAACAGCTGATCCTACAGAGGCACCGGCTGCTGAAGAAACTGATGAGCAGGCTGCTGAGGCAGGATCTGCGATTGTGATTGGCGGAAATTCCTTTACTTCTCTGGAAGAAGCGTTCGCAGCAGTACCAGACTGTGAGGATATGATAAATGGTGAGCCTACTTATGTAAAATTAAAAGGAACCATTGAAGTCAACAACACAATAAATGTCCCTGAAAAAAAGAATATCATGCTGGTTGCTGCTGAAGATAATACTACGATCAAACGTGCAGCAGGCTTTACTGAGAGTATGTTTACTGTTAATGGTGGTAATCTTCAGATGGCAGGCGGTTCTGTAACTGCTTCAGATGGAAATGCTATCGGTTCAGGCAGTTTAACTGTTGATGGTACAGGCGATGGCGTTACCGGTTCGATTGTAGAAGTAGTAAGCGGTAATTATGCATTGATTGACGGCACAACTCTGACAGGAAATACCACAACCGGAAATGGCGGTGCGATCAACAATGCTGCCGGTGCAAATGTATATCTTCTGGGTGGTACTATCACAGCAAACTCCGCAGCAGCAGGCGGTGCGATTTACAGTGAAGGAACTGTCAATATTCGTGGAACTGTAAGTGTTACAGGAAATACAGTTACAAATTCTTTTGAAGCTGCAAGTAACCTTGTGCTTGCCAAAGACGGTGTGATCAATGTAAGCGGTGCTGTTACAGGTTCTGCCATTGGTGTTGCTGTTCAGGAGGCTAACGCCGGAAGAACAGTCGTAAAGCTGGGTGACGCTGTTACTGATGTGAAACTGGCGGATGTTCTTTCTCAGATTACATATGAGGGAGATTCCAGCCTTAAAATCGGAGAAGACGGAACTTTAGTCAGTACAACAGAACCGTCCCCTACCCCAACTCCTGCAGAAGAAAAACTGAAAGTAACAGGAAAAGAATGCAAATGGTCAGGAAGTGGTACTGTTAAAATTAAGTTCCAGTCAAATGTAAAAGGTACCTATTATATAGACTGGGTAAAACGTGGTGAGAAAGCACCAACAATCGATACTTCCAGAGTAGGCGCGCCTATTGAGGCTGATACAAATGTAACAGCAAAAGTTACTGATCTTCCTGACTATGATGTTGATATTTATGTATGTGTGATCAGTGATAAGGATAAGAGTAATTATGGCTCTGTCATGTTCCAGCCTGATTCAAAAGAACGTCCTGTTACACCTACACCATCTCATACTCCGGTAGTACCCGATGTAAAAGAGAGTGTTGTACAGGGATTTGAGAAAGCACTTGTGTTCTATCCGAATACTTTCTATGACTTCAAGGTAATCGGTGCAGGTACACAGAACAATAATCCGGGAGAAGGTGATGTCAGATGGGTACCTGTAGGATGGAGTATGTCTTCTAACCCGTCAACCTGGAACACATCCTGGAAAATTGGTGCCAAGAGTGGTATTTATACAGATGCCGAGAAAGCATATACTATTTACATTAAATATGCAAAGCAGGTATACAGTGGAAATGACTGGCAGGAAACAGATGCTTCCGAAGTTCTGCCCTATCAGTTCAAGGCAGCTCCTCTGACACAGGCCACTACCACACCAGGTGCAAACGGAACAAGCGGAGACGGAACCGGATCCGGCGACGGAACTACAGATGGAGGAACTACAGATGTAACTCCTACCACCTATGCAGATGGAACAAACGGAACAGCGAAATCAGCAGTATCCACAGGTGATGAATCACCGATCGGAACTATGCTGGCTCTTGCTGCTGCTTCTGTTCTTGCAGGTGGTTATGTACTGATAAGAAGACGTAAAAAAGAAATGTAAATATAATTCAATTATTTTTAAGAGACAGGTCTTATGGCCTGTCTCTTTTCATATATATAATAATAAGGCAGCCATTCAGCCGTCCATACAGGTCAGAATCCGGAATCTGATCCAGGCTGCTGAACATTTGCCAAAAAGGAGGAAAGAATGTATGTCAACAGAACAGATGGGAACTTATGAAAAAATATACTTCGCATTGTGGGAACTCGGACAGAGATATGGAAATTTTGTCCAGTTCAGAGTGATCGGAAGAAGTCATGATGACAGAATGATCCCCATGCTTGAGATTGGAAAGGGTGATACCTGCATTATCTGTCTGAGCGGAGTGGAAAGCGGAGACAGAAATCTCCCGGAATATCTTTTGTCTATTGCAAAAGATTACTGCAGATCCTATGAAAGCAACTGGACCATCGGAGAAAGTTATGAAGTTCGTAAACTTCTGGATAAGGTTCGTATCTGTATGATCCCCATGCTGAATCCTGACAGCTATGAAATATGTGAATACGGATATGGTGCCATACATAATCCCATCCACAGACAGATGCTGAAAATGCAGGACAGGCCTGTGGAAGAGTATGAATGTAATGCCAGGGGAATTGATCTGCGCAGAAATTTTCCGACTAATTATTATCAGCGGAAAAGAGTGAATCAGGAGCCTGCCAGTGAGAATGAGACTCGTGCCCTGATCAGCATTTTTCAGGAATATTCAAGCCTTGGCCTGCTTACATTCAGTTATTCCAGAGGGAAGATCGTTTACTGCAGACAGGAGAAAGGCTTTGCCTACAATCAGAAAAATTACAGACTGGCAAGGCATTTACAGAAATGTTCCGGCTATCGTCTGGAAAAAGGGATTGCAGGTGGTGCGAGAGTCAAAAAAGCCGGAGCAAAACCTGAGATGGGATCTCCGGAACAGTTTTATGCGGAAGTAATCCGTCAGCCCTCTCTGGCAATTGAGATTCCGGAATACCGCAAGGACGATATGGAAGAACTGCGTCTGATTCCACTTGAATATCTTTATTCTCTAAACAGCGGCATATTGGCAAACGCATAAATCCGTCACATAGTCAAAGAAAAACTGTATCCGAAAATAAAAAGTAATAAAAACAGAGATTAGCGTTTGACATAAAGCCATAGATTCTGTATGATAAAAAGAGTGCCCCGAAATGTTGTAAACAGAAAGATGAGGAATCAATAGTGAATAATAATACACAGGAAAGTAAAATACAGTTAGAATATATCAATAAATGTACAGAGCTTGTGAAGGAAAAATATGAAAAGGCGCCAGCTTTCTTTATCCAGAATGCAGGCTGCCAGATGAATTCCCTGCAGACGGATACAGTGGCCGGTATCGTGAAACGTATGGGCTATACAGAAGTATCCAGAGAAGAAGATGCAGATGTTGTCATCTATAACACCTGCACAGTCCGGGAGAATGCAAACCTGAAGATTTACGGTCATCTTGGCCATCTGAAAAGTATTAAGAAAAAGAATCCTGAACTGAAGATTATATTGTTTGGCTGCATGATGCAGGAGCCGGAAGTAATTGAGAAGATCCACAAAGAATATTCTTTTGTTGATCTGGTTTTCGGTACCCATAACTTCCATAAGTTTCCGGAGCTTTTCTACAGAAGCTTAAATACGGAGGGACAGATTATTGATGTCTGGAAGGAATCTGATGAAATCGTGGAGGGTATGCCTTCTGACCGTAAATATTCCTTTAAAACGGGTGTCAATATTATGTTTGGCTGCAATAATTTCTGCAGTTACTGTATTGTACCATATGTAAGAGGAAGAGAGAAGAGTCGCGAACCGGAGGCGATCATAGAAGAGATCAAGGGTCTGGTGGCTGATGGTGTAACGGAAGTTATGCTTCTGGGACAGAACGTTAATTCCTATGGAAAGACACTGGAACATCCGGTTACTTTTGCACAGCTTCTGAAACAGGTGGAAGCAATTGAAGGATTAAAGAGAATCCGTTTCATGACTTCCCATCCGAAGGATCTGTCTGATGAACTGATTCGGACAATGGCAGAGAGCAAAAAAGTGTGCCATCACCTTCACCTTCCCATGCAGTCCGGAAGCAGCCGAATCTTAAAGATCATGAACCGCCGTTATGACAAAGAAAAGTATCTGGAGCTTGTAGCCAAGATCCGTAATGCCGTACCGGATATTTCCCTTACTACAGATATCATTGTAGGTTTTCCGGGAGAAACGGAAGAGGATTTCCAGGATACTCTGGACGTTGTGGAAAAATGCGATTTTGATTCTGCATTTACCTTTATTTATTCCAAAAGAAGCGGCACACCTGCTGCCAAAATGGAAAATCAGGTGCCTGAGGATGTGGTAAAAGACCGTTTTGACCGTCTTCTTGCTCTGGTTCAGGAAAAAGGCCGAAAGGCTTCTTCCCGTTTCGAGGGAACTGTTCAGGAAATCCTTGTAGAGGAAGAAAGCAGAGAGAAAGGCATTTTCACAGGAAGGACAGAATATAACCTTCTGGTCCATTTCCCGGGATGTCAGGATCTGATCGGTAAATATGTAAAAGTAAAACTGGATACCTGCAAGGGATTCTATTATTTCGGAAGCCTTGCAGAATAAAAACATTGAAAAATACTAACTGTTTACGAACAGTAATATAAAGGACTTCTACAGAAGCCCATATCAATTTGGATATAAAGGGTGGAAGATAAAAGTGAAACAAAATAAATACGAAATAGATATGTGTAACGGAACCATCATGGACAAGCTGATTTCCTTTTCACTGCCGCTGATGCTGTCCGGAATCCTGCAGCTGATGTTTAATGCTGTGGATATCATAGTGGTGGGAAGATTTAGCGGAAGTCAGGCACTTGCAGCCGTAGGCTCAACCACAGCACTGATCAATGTGTTTACCAATCTGTTTATTGGTATCTCACTTGGTGCGAATGTACTTGCTGCCCGGTTCTATGCGGCAGGAAAAGACCGGGAAATGTCAGATACCGTTCATACGGCTGTAACTCTTGCACTGGTAAGCGGTATCGTCATGGCATTTGTAGGACTGATTTTTTCCAGATGGGCTCTGGAACTGATGGGTACCCCGGATGATGTGATCGGACAGTCTGCACTGTATATGAAAATCTATTTTCTGGGTATGCCGTTTTTTATGCTTTATAATTATGGAGCTGCGATTCTGCGGGCTGTAGGAGATACGAAACGTCCACTGATCTTTCTGGTTATTTCCGGTGTTGTAAATGCAGTACTGAATCTGATCCTCGTGATCATGTTTCATATGGATGTGGCGGGCGTAGCCATTGCTACTGTGATCTCCCAGTTAATTTCCTGCATTCTGGTACTCAGATGTCTGCGTACATCGAAAACCAGCTACCAGCTTCATTTTGGAAAATTAAGGATCAATACTGTTTACTTAAAACAGATTTTCCAGGTTGGGATTCCGGCCGGGATCCAGAGCACAGTCATTAATCTGTCAAATGCTCTGCTTCAGTCCTCGGTTAACTCCTTTGGATCGACCGCCATGGCAGGGTATACGGCGGCCAATAATATTTTCGGTTTTCTGTATGTGGCGGTGAACTCTGTCACACAGGCATGTATGAGCTTTACCAGTCAGAACTATGGTGTGCATAAATTTAAACGTATGGATAAGGTTCTGGTCGACTGTCTTATTATTTCCGTAGTTACCTCCTTTTCCCTTGGATGCGGTGCATATTTCTTCGGTTCTGAGATTCTTAAGATTTATACTGCCGATCCGGAAGTGATCCGCTGCGGACTGGAAATCCTGTCTTACACTACCGTACCTTATTTTCTCTGCGGGATTATGGATCTGTTTCCGGGTGCCCTGCGTGGAATGGGACATTCCGGCGTTCCAATGATCCTGTCAGTGATCGGAACAGTAGGAACCAGGATCGTATGGATATTTGGAATATTCCCGCATCACAGATCACTGGCTGTTCTGTTTATTTCCTATCCTGCATCCTGGATGCTGACGATCATTATGCAGGTCACCTGTTTTTATTTTGTCAGAAGAAAAGTGCATAGAGTATAGGTCTTTGAGCTTTCGCGAAAAATAATTACCGGCAGAATATTACCGGCGGTTATTTTCTGTGAGAGCTCTTTTTTGTGTTACTGCTGCTTACTCTGTCCACAGTAATCTTTGTTACTGTTCACACACCACTTGTTTCCGATATGAAAAACAGTATTGACAAATACCCCATAAGGGTATATAGTGACTACTATAAAGATACCCCGTAAGGGTATTTTGAAATCGTTATATGTTTCAGAAATTTATATAAAACAGAGCTTATTTATAAAAATGTACTCTCGGAGTCTTTATTGCACTTGCTTTTATGGCTGATTTTTCGCCAGATGCACCCGAATTTTATCAACGTACGCACCGCGTACGCCTCAAAAATTCGGGCACATCTGACAAAAAATCTTCTCATAAAATCAAGTACAAAAAGATTCCGAGAGTGCATAAAAATCAGAAGGAGGATTTCCCATATGGCAGATATACTGGAGAAAAAAGTCTGTCCCTGCTGCACAAAACACACAATGCGTTCTGAGGAGGAGAGAAAGAAGCTGATCAATCGTCTTAAACGTGTGGAAGGACAAATCCGAGGGATTATCGGTATGCTGGAGAATGATGCGTACTGTAACGATATCCTGATCCAGTCCGCAGCAGTTAACGCAGCAGTGAACGCATTTAACAAAGAACTGCTTGCCAGCCATATCCGCAACTGTGTGGCAAGAGATATCCGCGGGGGCAAGGATGAGACGATCGATGAACTGGTGGCTACTTTGCAGAAACTGATGAAGTGAAAGCTGTGTTCAGACTGTTATAGCATCAGAGTACAGCAGAACAAAGATCCGGGAACTGCAAAGCAACAGAGCAGTAGATATCAGGTAAGGAACAACAAGTCGTAGGAGGAATAGAAATGGAACAATACAATGTAACCGGAATGAGCTGTGCAGCCTGCAGCAGCAGAGTGGAGAAGGCCGTATCCAGAGTTCCGGGGGTGACATCCTGTTCGGTCAGTCTGCTGACCAACTCTATGGGAGTAGAGGGAACTGCCGGTGCAGGTGCGATCATCAAGGCAGTACAGGATGCAGGTTATGGAGCATCCTTAAAGGGGGCATCCGGAGAACAGATATCTGCTTCTGCGGCAGAGGAGGCACTGGAAGACCATGAAACACCGGCACTGAAACAAAGGCTGATCGCATCTGTAGGCTTTCTGCTTGTGCTGATGTATTTTTCCATGGGACATATGATGTGGGGCTGGCCTCTTCCGGCATGGTTTAATGATAATCATATTGCCATGGGACTGGTGCAGCTTCTTCTCGCCGGAATCATAATGGTCATTAACCAGAAATTTTTTATCAGCGGCTTTAAGAGTTTGTGGCATCGTGCACCAAATATGGATACCCTTGTGGCACTTGGTTCCATGGCATCCTTTTTGTGGAGTGTTTATGTACTTTTTGCAATGACAAGGGCACAGGTGGACGGAGATTCTGCAGCAGTTATGAATTACATGATGGAGTTCTATTTTGAATCTGCCGCCATGATCCTTACCCTGATCACAGTTGGAAAAATGCTGGAAGCCCGATCTAAGGGAAGGACAACGGATGCGCTGAAAGGTCTGATGAAGCTGGCACCTAAGACAGCAGTTGTTGTCCGGAACGGACAAGAGGCTACGGTGCCCATCGAACAGGTCCGAAAAGGTGATGTTTTTGTGGTACGTCCCGGTGAGAACATTCCGGTGGACGGAGTGGTCCTTGAGGGAAACAGTGCTGTCAATGAGGCGGCACTTACAGGGGAGAGTATTCCTGTTGACAAGAATCCGGGAGATGCAGTCTCTGCTGCAACCGTAAACCAGTCCGGATTTATCAGATGCGAAGCTACCCGGGTAGGCGAGGACACTACTCTTTCCCAGATTATTAAGATGGTCAGTGATGCGGCTGCAACAAAAGCACCTATTGCCAAAATCGCAGACAGGGTTTCCGGAGTTTTTGTTCCGACAGTTATCAGTATTGCGGTTGTCACCACCATTGTCTGGCTGCTGACAGGAAAAGAGTTCGGATATGCACTTGCCAGAGGTATTTCTGTTCTGGTCATCAGCTGTCCCTGTGCCCTTGGACTTGCCACACCGGTTGCCATTATGGTAGGAAACGGAATGGGAGCCAAAAACGGAATCCTGTTTAAAACAGCAGTATCCCTGGAGGAAGCAGGTAAGATCCAGATCGTTGCATTAGATAAGACAGGAACTATCACAAAGGGTGAACCGCAGGTGACAGATATGGTTCCTGCAAAGGGAATCTCAGAGGAAGAGCTTTTAGGCTATGCCTATGCACTTGAGAAGAAGAGTGAACATCCTCTTGCAAAAGCCATTATTGCCAGAGCAGAAGAGAAAAAGATTGTTTTGCAGAAGGTTTCTGATTTTCAGGCTCTTCCTGGAAACGGTCTTCGTGCAGCATTAAACAGTGATGTGCTTACAGGCGGAAATATGAAATTTATCAGCAATGAAACCTCTGTATCACCAGAACTGATGAAGCAGGCAGAAAAACTTGCAGGAGAAGGAAAAACACCACTTCTTTTTGCAAAAGGCGGGAAGCTTCTCGGCATGATCGCAGTGGCAGATGTTATAAAAGAGGACAGTCCTCAGGCAATAAAAGAACTGCAGAACATGGGAATCAGGGTAGTAATGCTTACCGGTGATAATGAACGCACAGCAAAAGCGATCGGAGCACAGGCAGGAGTGGACGATGTAATTGCAGGTGTTCTTCCGGATGGCAAGGAAAGTGTGATCCGTTCTCTGAAGGAACAGGGAAAGGTTGCCATGGTAGGAGACGGAATCAATGATGCCCCTGCACTTACCAGGGCAGACATCGGTATTGCGATCGGTGCAGGAACAGATGTTGCCATTGATGCCGCAGATGTGGTATTAATGAAGAGCCGGCTCAGTGATGTACCTGCTGCCATACGTTTAAGCCGGGCAACATTGAGAAATATCCATGAGAATCTTTTCTGGGCATTCTTCTACAATGTGATCGGTATTCCACTGGCAGCCGGTGTATGGATTCCGATTTTCGGATGGACACTGAACCCCATGTTTGGTGCAGCTGCCATGAGCCTTTCCAGTTTCTGTGTGGTAACCAATGCACTGAGACTGAATCTCTTTAAGGTACATGATGCTTCCAGAGACAAAAAAATAAAACAGAATGTGGAAGAAATCCATTATATTTCAGCTAATGCAGAAATGAAAAACGTAACAGAAAACAAAAGTCTAAAGGCAGAGAATCCAGACTTTTGCAACAGTGAAATTCATGATCCAAAAGATCAGGAAAATATAAAAGAAAACAAGGAGAACAAAGAAATGACAACAATCACAGTAAACGTAACAGGAATGATGTGTGGACATTGTGAAGCACATGTGACAAAGGCAGTAAAAGAGGCATTTGGAGTGGAAGATGTAGTTTCCTCCCATGAAAAAGGAACCACGGTGATCCATGCTCCGGAGAAACTGGACGAGGATAAGATCCGCGAAGTGATCAAAGAAGCCGGCTATGAAGTAACTGGTATCACACAGGAATAAAAAACAAAAAGGGGATTTTATGGAAAACCAGAACCAGACACCACATAAAAGACGTGTCCGTTATAAAGGAAAATATCCGAAGAAATTCGAAGAGAAATACAAGGAATTACAGCCTGAGAAATATAAAGATACCATTGAACACGTGATTCAGAAAGGAAATACCCCGGCGGGAATGCATATCTCCATTATGGTTAAGGAAATCCTTGATTTTCTTAATATCCAGCCGGGCGAAACTGGATTTGATGCCACATTGGGCTATGGCGGCCATACGAAAGCGATGCTTCAGTGTCTGAATGGCAAGGGCCATATTTATGCAACAGATGTAGACCCTGAGGAATCCGCCAAAACAAAGAAACGTCTGGCAGAGCAGGGATTCGGGGAAGAACTGCTGACAGTAAAGCTTCAGAACTTCTGCACCATTGATGAGATTGCCAAAGAGGTTGGAGGATTTGACTTTATTCTGGCAGATCTCGGTGTTTCATCCATGCAGATTGATAACCCCAAAAGAGGTTTCTCTTTTAAAACAGACGGACCTCTGGATCTGCGCCTGAATCAGGAAACCGGCATCAGTGCAGCCCAGCGTCTGGATACCATTTCCAGAGAGGAGCTTGCGGGAATGCTCTGTGAAAATTCTGATGAACCATATTGTGAGGAACTCGCCAAAGCCATTACCGATGAGATCCGCAGGGGAAATCATATTGACACTACCACAAAACTGCGTCAGGTAATCGAAAAAACTCTTGATTTCCTTCCTGAAAAGGAAAAGAAAGAGACAATTAAGAAAACCTGCCAGCGAACCTTCCAGGCATTGCGTATTGATGTTAACCATGAGTTCGAAGTATTGTATGAATTTATGGAGAAGCTTCCGGATGCTTTGCGTCCGGGCGGACGTGTGGCAATCCTTACCTTTCATTCCGGTGAAGACAAGCTGGTAAAGAAAGCGCTTAAAGCAGGATACAAGGAGGGAATCTACTCAGACTATGCAAAAGATGTGATCCGCCCCTCAGCCAAAGAGTGCACACAGAATCCAAGAGCCCGTTCCACAAAGATGCGCTGGGCTATAAAGGCTGAATAAAGTTCTAATAAATGTTTGTGAATTACTCGGTAACTGAGTTACCAGAGCATCTGAAAAAAGGCGGGATACCGCCTTTTTTCAGGGTGCATCCATGACGCCACTACTGTTTGCTCTTTAGAGCTATACAGCTGCTTTTATTATTTCCGGTGTTTTCAGTCCGGTTACGGACAGTTCTTTTGCACTGTCCACTGTAAGAAATCAGATAACACAGGAAAGTATACAAAGTTGCATTATTTTGTAGAATTGCTATGAACTATGAACAATTGACGTATTTTGTAAACAAAAGTATACTATGCTTATTAAAAGAACGAAGGAAAGAAGCCAGGAGATTACACCTGACAACAGAGGAGTAATATGGGGAAAGGAATTGAACGGTATGGCTACTGATGAAGAGCTTTATGGGCAATATCTGAGCGGTGACGAGACAGGACTTGAACTATTGATAAAAAAATACGGCGATCCATTGACCTTATACATCGATGGTTATCTGCATGATGTCCACGAAGCGGAGGACTTAATGATGGAAACCTTTTCCTGGCTGTTTACGAAAAAGCCCCGCATCCGGGATGGATGTTTTAAGGCTTATCTCTATAAAGCAGCGCGTCACATGGCATTACGCCACAAAAGCAGACGACGGATTATCTTCAGTCTTGACGACCTGACCAGAGAACCGGAGGCACAAACGCTGGTGGAGGAGATCGTCCGCACAAAGGAACGAAATCAGATCCTGCATCTCTGCATGGACGAGTTAAATTCAGATTATCGGGAAGCTCTTTATCTGACCTATTTTGAGGGTATGAGCTATCAACAGGCTGCTAAGGTCATGGGAAAAAGTGTGAAACAGATCACAAATATGGTGTACCGGGGAAAAGAGCGTTTACGCGGATTATTGCAACGGGAGGGTATTACAGATGTTGAAAAATGAGGAACGAATTGCTGAAGTAAAACGGCGTATTGGGGAAAAAGAACGACAGCAGAGACTGAGGCACAGACGGATTGTCTCCGCATTCTGCATAGCGGCATGCCTTGCAGTAATCGTTGGTGTTTCCTTTGTCATGCCAGGTATTGTCGGACAGATTGAGCCCGGTGCTTCTTCCGGCTTTGAAACAGCAGCAACAATTTTAGGCGGCGGCACCGCACTGGGATATATGGTGATCGGACTGCTCGCTTTTATTCTCGGCGTGTGCGTGACGGTTCTGTGCTTCCGCATCCGCCAGCTGGACAAAGAGGAGCAGACGGAGGAACAAAAGGGGGACAATGGAGATGGAGCTGATCAATAATCTTTTTCAATTCGCTGTCACCCTGCTGGGCTTTTGTCTGAGTGGTATCTGGTATCTGAAAGATCGAAAACAGACCTGTTTCCTGCTGACCTGTTTTTACGGCTGCTTTGCCCTTGGCTCTCTTTACTGGACGCTGTATCTGCTTCTGTTTTCTGAAACGCCGCAGGTCTTTTATGTGTCAGAGTTCGGCTGGATAGCCAGCGTGATTTTTCTTTATCTTCTGCAATACACCCTTTCTTCTGCGGAGGAAAGAGACTTTTCGACACGGAAATCTCTGATAGCTCCTCTGATTGGCATTCCGCTTTGTGTGTTTTACTGTACCTTTGGGGATGTTCTCTCCAATTTGCTCTGGTGTAGCATGATGATCGTTGTTTCTTATCATTCCATCAGAGGGCTTATTTATGCTCTGATACAGACGGGAACGGCACGTAAGATCCGGTATTTTCACATTGGGGTGCTGTGCTATGTGGCGGTGGAGTATGCTCTTTGGCTCTCCGGCTGTCTGTGGCCGGGTTATTCCATTTCCAATCCCTATTGCTGGTTTGATCTTCTGCTTACAGGCTGCCTGTTCGCACTGCTCCCGGCCACAGGAAAGGCGGTGCAGACATGACCTATATTGAAAATGTATTTCTCTGCATTGCTTCGCCCCTGTTGATCGCGGCTCTGTGTATGGGAAAGCGGCAGAGAAAATTCTTTCTGTTCTGCCTTGCCGGAATGGGTGCCTGTCTGCTGTCTGCTTACATCAACACCTTTTTTGCCGCACTTTATAGAGCGGACACCTTTACCACTACTACAGAGATCGCCCCGGTGGTGGAGGAAGTGATGAAATTTCTGCCATTGCTCTTTTATCTGCTGATATTTGAGCCGAAAAGAGAGCAGATAAAAAATACAGCTGTAGTTATAGCTCTTTCCTTTGCCACATTTGAGAACGTCTGCTACCTGATCCAAAACGGAGCCGGACATTTTTCTTTTATTTTCTTCCGTGGTATTGGGACTGGAGCCATGCATGTGATCTGTGGAGCCATTGTCGGCGGTGGTCTTGCATATGTGTGGCAGAGAACATGGCTGAAGATTGCCGGAACCTGCGGTCTGCTGGGAGCAGCAATCACTTTTCACGCAATTTATAATCTTCTGATCGCCTATGGCAGTGCAGCACAGTATATTGCTTATCTGTTGCCTGTACTGATCCTGGCAGCGGGAAAACTGATCTTCCGCAGTTCAATACAATAATATAACCTGATTTTCCGCTTTTGGGAGCTGTTTCGGCAGCTCTCAAATTTTTTTGAAAAAATTTGATTTTCAGGTGAGAGTTTTTCGCTTTTTTTGTACCTATATAAGTGAAAGACTTTTTAGGACTTTTTTGTGAAAGGAGGATGGAAGGCATGTATGATACAGAAAAGCGTATCGAATTGGTAAAAAAACGAATGCATGAATACCACCGCCGCCAGGAGCGGCGCACAGTCTGCCGGCTGTCTGTTCTGTGTACCCTGTTGTTCCTGTCTCTCGTGGGAACAATGGGGATGATGCAAAGCCAGCCAATAGACATCACGGGAATGTACGGCACAATCCTGCTGCATGAGGACGCAGGCGGTTATGTGTTGGTGGCTGTCATTTCCTTTACTGTGGCAGTCGTGATTACTGCATTATGTATCAAATTCAGAAAAAGAGGACAAAAGAGTCAAGACGTAGAAGATCATGTATTAAAGAAAGGAAAGGTGGAAGTATGAAGAAAAAGTGTTTCAAAAAAACTGTTTCATGGGCATTGAGTATCGTTATGTCCGCAACGATGGCGGTAACTCCGGTATTGGCAGACACTTTTACTGATGGTAGTCAGCTGATCGTTTCCGAAGATGCAGGAGAAGAGACTCCGGCAGCTACAATATCCGATGCAGAAGACGAAGGTATGATGGAGCCAGAACATACCTTTGAGATCGAAGATAACTGCGAAGATTCAGGACGTACCGGATTGTCCAGCGAAAATGAGGCAAGCGGGTTTTCCGATGACAGCGTTCTAGCTGCGCAGACAGAAGAAAAAGCGGCTGTTTACCTGGATCCGTCATCTGGAAACGATGGTAATACTGGAGAGAGTGCTAAGTCTGCCGTAAATACTCTTTCGAAAGCCGTAGAGCTTGCACAAGGTGGCGATATTTTTCTTCTTGATTGTGTGGAGGTCGATAGTGATATCAAACTGAGCAATGTGACATTTCGCCCTGGAAAAAGCAATATGTCAGGTATGCTGTATATAAGTAGAGGTAAGGTAACATTAGAAAACATAATAATAAATAATAAAACACCGGATGGTAAGTCTTGCCAGTTCTCTAATTATCCTATTGAAGTGACTGGAAGGTTGGCAACATTGACTATAGCGGATGGTACTGAGATTGGACCGTTCCCGGGAAACAGTTGTATTATTGTATCACACGATAGTACTGTAAATCTGAATGGTGGTAAAATCCTGGGAGATAAGCAGAACACAGTTGAATATGGCGGTGGAATATATGCGGAACATGCAACTGTCAATGTGAATGGAGGTACAATCAGTGGACATAGTGCAACGTATGGCGGTGGAATATTTTCGTCTTACTCAAACATTAAAATAAACGGGGGTACAATCAGTGATAATCAGTCAATAAGAGGCAGTGGAATATATGCGATAAATGATTCAAACGTAAGTTTAAAAGGAGGCAGTATTATTCATAATAAAAGTGGACAGGGCGCAGGTGTCTACTTGTCTATTTCTAAATTGTTTATAAATGGGGAAAGCTGCCAGATCACCCAAAATACAGTAACAACAGAACCTTCTCCTAAAGATATGCGCGGCGAAGGTGGCGGAATTTATCTGATTTATTCTGAAGCAGAAATTGAATCTGGAACCATCAACAAAAATACAGCCATTGCAGCAGCTCCTGACGAAAACGGTAATATCCAGGGCGGATTAGGTGGTGCAATTTCAGCAAAGTATTCAAGAGTAACCATCAAAGGAGATACAAAAATCCGTAATAACAGTGCGGGTAACCGTGGAGGTGCGATATACACAGAGGGAACGAACAATGATTCTAGTCTGCTTAATATAGAAGGTGGAACTATCAGCGGCAATCATGTGAATGGAAGCGGAGCCGGTATATTCGCTATATGTTCTAGGGGAAACAAACATAATATGGATGTGAACATTTCCGGTGGAACGATAACAAATAATTACAGCGGAACAGGAGAGAATGAAGAAGAAAATGCGATCGTCTTGATGGGGTGGGATCCGAATCTGACTGAAGATACCGGTTTCGCAGATCTGCATCTTAGTGACAGTCCGGTAATAACGGGAAGCGTAACACTTTCAGATGATAATAATTATGGGCCTCGTATATATGTAGGTAAATCTTTGCAATTATCAGACAAACATATTTTGGTGACACCTACATATGGAAAAGCTGATTTAATTGCGGTTGAATATGAGAATGATTCAGCAGCTGAATCGTTTGAGTCACAATTCTATTCAAATGGTATGAGCAAACTGGTAAGAGATGGAAAGTATTTAAAATGGGCTCTGGTAAAGCCAAAAGTCCAAGTTTCAGCGGACAAAGAAAAAGGCTGTCCGTCTTCTAAAATTGTTTTAACGGCAAAGGCAACGCATGTGCTTGACGATAAAGGCATTACGTACAGCTATCAATGGTATAAAGATGATCAGATCCTGAATAGTCAGACAGGAGAAACTCTTACAGTCTCTGAGGCGGGAACCTATAAAGTGGAGGTAACAGCTACAAGTCAAGCAGGAGTGAATTCCACAGAGACAGCATCTATTGTAATTCCTGCGTTTGAACATTCTTATTCCTGGCAGTTTGATAAAACAAATCACTGGGAGCACTGCAGCATTGGAAATGAGAATACAACTCAGGAAGCACATACATTTGGTAACTGGGTAGTGACAAAACAGGCATCAATCGGAGCAGAAGGAGAGAAGGAACGAACCTGTACGGTTTGTGGATACACAGAAAAAGAAACAATCCCATCGATCTACATCCCAAGCTACCCTGTAACAGGTATCAAGGTATCTCAGGACACCCTTATGCTTACAAAGAAGGACGAGACTGCACAGCTTTCCGCGGAAGTGGTTCCATCATATGCAGATAATACGCGGGTAACATGGAAGTCCAGTGATGAAAGTGTGGTAACTGTAGACGAAAAGGGTAAAGTAACCGCCGTTGGAAATGGAACAGCTACAATCACAGTCACATCCGTAAGCGGAAATTATACCGCAACGGTAGCCGTAACCGTAAAGATTCCTGTAGAAATTGAGAAGATCTCGATTGAAGCAGAGAAGGAAACACTGACGAAGATTGGTGAATCCACAGAACTGAAAGTTAAGATCGAACCTGAGAACGCAGACGCTCAGAAGCTGATCTGGAAGTCTGACAATGAAATGGTTGCTGCTGTAGATGAGAATGGTAAAGTAACAGCAATCGGAAATGGAATGGCAATAATCACAGTAACTACAGAGTATGGAAAAAACACAGCTTCAATAATAATCACAGTGAAGATCCTTGATAAGCCTGTAATTAACAAAACAAAAGGGTTCGGACGCTTAAAAGTCCGTTCTGTAAACCAGACGAAAACTTCCATAACCTTAGAATGGAGTAAACTTGATGGTGTGGACGGATATTTGGTATATGGAAACCGCTGCAATACAAGTACAAAGACATACAAATACAAAAAGCTTGCCACTATTACAAACGGACGTACATGGACACATAAAAACCTGAAGAAAGGCACTTTCTATAAATATATCGTAAAAGCATATAAGATAGTAGATGGCAAAAAGGTAGTGACAGATACATCTGCCTCCATACATGTAATCACACAGGGCAGCAAATACGGAATTGCAAGATCTGTTTCCGTAACTAAGATCGGAAACAAAAAGAATGTTTCAAAAATAACCCTGAAAAAAGGAAAAACAGCACAGATCACAGTAAAAGAAATAAAAAAGGACAAAAAGATCAGACACCACAGAAATCTCTGCTATGAAAGCAGCAATACAGCAGTAGCCACTGTTACCCCGGAGGGGCTTATCCAGGCAGTTGGTAAAGGAACCTGTACGATATGGGTATATGCACAAAATGGTGTATATGCGGCACTGACGGTTACTGTGAAATGATAAAACATGATATCATCTGAATATATATAAACTACGGCCACCAGCTAATCCAGTGACCATAAGCAACGGGGCAGCACACATTTCAGCAAGAGTTGGATCGAAGCGTTTTGTTTTTTATATTCAAGTACTGACGAAAAAAAGCCATAAGTGACTCCAACAGCTATCATTTGTTCTGATTCTGTTTTCTACAAAAGAAATAAAAAATATTAAGATATTAGAAAATCATAGGTATATAATCTTTAACACCAAAAACCGGATTGAGTTTATTCTGCTCAATCCGGTTTTGCCCTATTCCCTTTCTCTTTTTAAAGTTTAACTTTTTCAGATGAAGAAAAAAAGGGCTGCCATATACAGAACGCTATGGAAATGTTGTTATACTATGATGCATTACAAAGCTTTTTCAGCTTTAATATATCCTGATTAGTGCTATAATATTCTAAAATGTTAATAGACATACATTTTTTATTTCCAAAATGTTGATTTCTATACATTTTTTATTTCCAAAATGTTGATGCTCGAACTATAATAGTTACTGTAGATATTTTTATATTATTTGTTGATAGGAGGATTTTATAAGTAACTGAATACATTGACTAACAGGATTAAATGTGTTTAAATATACTCAAAGGAGTAAAAGGTTATGAACACATCAAATATCACAAATTATAAGCCAAAAGATTTTGCGGAACTGTTAGGCGTATCCGTTAAGACATTACAACGCTGGGACAGAGAAGGGATTCTAAAGGCAGACCGAACCCCAACTGATAGACGTTATTACACTTACGACCAATATCTTCAATTCAAAGGCATAAATACCGAAAATGATATGCGACAAGTGGTTATTTATACAAGAGTGTCTACAAGAAATCAAAAAGATGATTTACAAAATCAAGTCGCGTTTTTACGACAGTTTTGTAATGCTAAAGGAATTATTGTTGATCAATGTATTGAAGATTATGGAAGTGGTCTTAATTATAACCGTAAAGAATGGAATAAACTGTTAGATGCAGTAATGGAGGGAAAAATCAAAACCATAATAATCACCCATAAAGATAGATTTATCAGATTTGGTTATGATTGGTTTGAAAAATTCTGTATGAAGTTCAATACGACCATAGTGGCAGTCAATAATGAAGAACTATCACCACAAGAAGAACTTGTACAGGATATTGTTTCGATCCTTCATGTTTTCTCTTGCAGGCTGTATGGACTTCGTAAGTATAAAAAACAAATAGAGAGGGATGAGGAAATTGCGAAAGAGCTTCAAGACGGAAATAAACCCGTCAGAGGAACAGAAGATCAAGATCCGTAAGACAATAGGAACTTGCAGGTTTATCTACAACTTCTATCTTGCTCATAATAAAGAACTTTATAATAATGGCGAAAAATTTATGAGCAGCAATAAGTTCAGAGTCTGGCTTAATAATGAATATCTTCCACAACATCCGGAGTATTCATGGATCAAGGAAGCTTATTCAAAAGCAGTAACGCAGGCAGTGAACAACGGACAGACCGCATTTACAAGATTTTTCAATCATGAAAGTGCCTTTCCTAATTTCAAAAAGAAAGGCAGATCTGATGTGAAGATGTATTTTGTAAAGAATAATCCAAAAGATTGTCGATGCGAAAGACATAGGATCAACATCCCGTCACTTGGCTGGGTTCGTATCAAAGAAAAAGGATATATCCCAACCACAAAAGATGGATATGTTATTAAAAGCGGTTCCGTTTCAATAAAAGCTGACAGATTTTATGTTTCCGTTCTTGTAGAGATCCCTGATAACAAAATAACTGATGATCCTAATGAGGGAATAGGCATTGATCTTGGATTAAAGGAATTCGCCATTGTTTCTAATGGTAAAACTTATAAGAACATTAACAGATCAGCAAGACTTAAAAAGCTTGAAAAACAACTTATTCGGAAACAGAGAAGTCTCTCGCGAAAATATGAAAATTTAAAGAAAGGAGAGTCCACTCAAAGAGCAAATTTACAAAAACAAAAGCGCAAGGTACAGAAACTTCATCATAAGATAGATAATATCCGCACTGATTACATTAACAAAACAATCGCTGAGATAGTAAAAACCAAACCATCTTATATAACGATTGAAGACTTAAATGTAAAAGGCATGATGAAAAACAGACATCTTTCAAAAGCAGTTGCATCACAGAAGTTTTATGAATTTAGAACAAAACTTCAAGCCAAATGCAGGGAAAAAGGAATTGAACTTCGAGTAGTAGATAGATGGTATCCATCGTCTAAAACCTGTCACTGTTGCGGTGCTGTCAAGAAAGATTTAAAACTTTCAGATAGGATCTTTAAATGCAGTTGTGGTTATGTCGAAGATAGGGATTTCAATGCTGCTTTAAATCTGAGAGATGTCACGACTTACGAAATTGCATAACGAAACGCAAACGTGAGTATGTACCGAAGGCTATTTCGGGAATTTACGACTATGGAGTGTACAAGAACCTGTGAGTAGATATGATCTCGTTCAATCCAAAGCATACACGATGAAGTAGTAAGTAGAACTCGTGAGAGTCTACATTATCTCGATGTGCGTATATTTGCACACGCTTTGAGTGGCAGGAAATGCCTTATGATAAGAAAACAACTCTTAATCGGAATACTGGCAGCTATGACTGTCGCGCTGCCAGCTGTCGGCATATATGCCGGTTCCGCAGAAGCCAGTGAAATCCAAAGCAGCAATGAAGACACGGTGTCCGGTAATAAAGGAGCCAGTATCGACAAAGCCGTGACATTACAGAATTCCGTAAAAATGACAGACCAAATCTCTGCGGCAGTCAATGGAGAAAATATTATGTTCAGTCCCACAAGCCTTAATTTTGCGCTGGGCATGATCGCAGAAGGTGCAGAAGGAGAGACAAAAGAAGTTCTATGTAATTACCTGGGAACCGATGATTTTGCATCTTATGCAAAGGAATATCTGAACAAGATTAAAGAATATAATACTGAAGATGAGAGTTACGGATATAAGTCAAAATTAAAGATTGCAGATGCAGTCTGGGTGGATAATAATCTGACATTACAGGAAGAATTTAAAAATTCAGTAACGAACGGTTTTGGGGCGGAAGTGGAAAATGTAGATTTTTCCGCTGCAGAGAAAACATGCGGTATCATTAATTCCTGGTGTGACAAAAATACGGAAGGGCTGATCCCGAAAATCATAACCCCGGATCTGATCAATGATACTACCGGACTGTGCTTAACTAATTCACTATATTTTGAGTCCGGATGGAGTGGAGAACCCTGGAATGTTTCTGATACAGAAGAGAAGTTTGGAAACAATGAAAAGACAAAATACATGACCTGTGCCGGAGACAGGTATTATGAAAATGATAAGGCAACAGCATTTGACAGAGAGTATGCAAACGGACTGAGTTTTGTCGGAATCCTGCCTGTCGATGAAGGCGATTTTACACTTGAGGATCTGGATATTGGTGGACTCCTGAAATCTCAGCCAGAGTATGACGAAGTACAATGTAAGATGCCAAAACTTGATTTTGAGACTACCGCCATCCTAAATGACATACTCTCAAGCCTGGGGCTTGATAATATATTTTCCAGCAACGCTGATTTCTCCGGTATTGCAGACAAAAATGTAAATGTAGATACGATACTGCAGAAAACAAAACTGGAACTGGATGAAAACGGCACGAAAGCAGCAGCGGTGACAGCAGTTATCATGGAATGTATGTCAGCTGTAGAGGAGAAAGAACCAGTTATCAAAAATGTGGAACTCACTCGTCCTTTTGCCTTCCTGATCTATGACAGGAGCAATAACGAAATACTGTTTATGGGAAAAGTAATGACCGTTTCCTGATGAAAAGGGGATGCCATGCGTGGCATCCCTCTTCATGAATTATTTTTTTCTGTTCTCAAAATAAACAAAACGGTCAATTGCATCCAGAATATCTTTAAAAGTATCCCTTGGAGCCTCCTCTATATAGGATTTGAGGATTTCAGTTTCGTTTTTACGGAATCTTCCGTAAAAGATATCATATAAATTATGTCCGCGGAGACAGATACGGATTTCTTCCATATGTTCTCTGATATCTGTAGTATTTTTGAGAGCATGGCCGATCATTTCTGTGAGATGCTGACCGCTTTTTAATTTGTATAGATATTCATTCCACTTTTTCAACAGGATTTCGTAGAAATCATCCTCACTTTTTATCACTCCGATTTTTTCCATTATCTTCGGATCCAGGAAATAATTCTCAAAGGAATAATACTTCAGGATCAGAACATTTTCTCGAGTCACACGCGGTAGTCTGTCCATATCCTCACGGTTACGAGCCTCATAATACCTGCACAGGGAAGAAGCCAGTTCTTCTGCATCTTTACCATCCCCATCCCGAATCATCAGGAAATTATCACGCAGATATGTCTAATATTGTGGTTTTATCACAATAACAAATATGATGTGAATCATGAAGTACACGGTATTCCCTTGGTGTACATCCATAACACTCCATAAAATATTTGGAAAAATAACTCAGGTGATTAAATCCACACAGCATGGCAATTTCCGTAATACTTTTCCGGGTGGTACACAGAAGCTGACAGCTGATTTTCAACCTGTATGCATTCAGAAAGTCAACCGGTGACTGTTGCATATAATGCTTAAAAATCTGGCAGCACTTACTAGGAAACGACTTCTGAGGAATCCGGCATAAGCTCTGTTCTGATTAAATCCAAAAAGCTCACCTCGTGTACGATTTTTATAAAAATCAAAGACTATTCTGATAGATTTCCATATATGAGAATACTATAATTATAGCATCTGCAAAAGTAAAAAATCAATCGGAAACAATGTAGTGATTGGCGCAGGAAGTGTGGTATCCAAAGATATCCCTGATAATATGATCGCAGCTGCCCTGGAAAGTAAACTGATCGTGACTACGCTGAAATAAATTATAAAGGGATGGTGAAGGAGGATGTTTAGTAACATATAGTCAACATGATAGAATAAATGTTTATACTCTATCTTGCATCTTCTATTTATTCATGTTAAAATCTTAAGATGTCAAAAATACAATATATATGAGATAAAAAACAGCAGTGAGCTGTTATGAAGATAGGAGATAACAATTAAATGGCAATGAGTCCGATGATGCAGGAATACTGCAAGACAAAGGAACAATATAAAGACTGCATTTTATTCTACCGTCTGGGAGATTTTTATGAAATGTTTTTTGATGATGCATTACTTGTCACCAGGGAACTGGAGATTACCCTTACAGGAAAAGACTGCGGATTAGAGGAGAGGGCACCCATGTGTGGTGTCCCTTATCATGCTGCGGAGACTTATATCAATCGTCTGATCGAGAGAGGACATAAGGTAGCAATCTGTGAGCAGGTAGAGGATCCTAAAAAAGCCAAAGGACTGGTAAAGCGTGAGGTTGTAAGGATCGTAACCCCAGGAACCACACTGGATGCTGCTGCTCTTGATGAGACAAAGAATAATTACCTGATGTCTATTGTGTCTATGGAAGAACATTTCGGATGCGCTATTGCAGACATTACAACAGGTGACTGTTTCCTTACAGAGGTGGACAAACCTCAGAAACTTCTTGATGAGATCAATAAATTTGTTCCTGCAGAGATTATCTGTAATGATTCTTTTTATATGTCTAATATAGATACAGATGACTTGCAGAACCGTCTTGGGATCTGTGTTTTTTCATTGGATTCCTGGTATTTCGATGACGAGTTGTGCCGCCGCACACTAAAAGATCATTTTCATGTAGGTTCTCTGGAGGGATTGGGCGTTGGTGATTATGACTGCGGGATCATTGCTGCAGGAGCTCTTTTCTTATATCTAAAAGAAACCCAGAAGACAGCCTTGTCCCATATGACAACTATCCGTCCCTATGCAGCAGAGAAATATATGCTTATCGACAGTTCCAGCCGCAGAAATCTGGAACTTGTGGAAACCCTGAGAGAGAAACAGAAAAGAGGTTCTCTTCTCTGGGTACTGGATAAGACAAAAACAGCAATGGGAGCCAGAACTCTCCGCAGTTATGTGGAACAGCCACTGATCGACAGAGATGAGATTGAACAACGTCTGGAAGCACTGGAAGAGTTAAATAAAAACGGAATGCTCCGGGATGAGATCAGGGAATATCTGGGACCTGTTTATGACCTGGAACGACTGATCAGCCGTATCAGTTATAAATCTGCGAATCCAAGAGATCTGATCGCATTTGCTTCTTCGCTGGAAATGCTTCCTTATATAAAACAGGTTTTAAAAGAATTTAAAACACCTCTGCTTCAGAAAATCTATGAGGATATGGATTCGCTGGAGGATGTGACAGATCTGATCAAACGTGCCATCGTGGAAGATCCGCCTCTTGCACAGAAGGATGGAGGCATTATTAAAGAGGGCTATAATGAAGATGTAGATAAATTCCGCCGTTCCAGGACAGATGGTAAGAAATGGCTTTCAGAACTGGAGGCCAAAGAGCGGGAGCGTACAGGCATCAAAACAATGAAGATCAAATATAATCGCGTATTTGGTTATTCACTGGAGATCACCAATACTTTTAAAGATCTGGTGCCGGATAATTATATCCGTAAACAGACGCTTACCAATGCAGAGCGATACATTACCCAGGAGTTAAAAGAACTGGAAGACCTGATCCTTGGGGCAGAGGATAAGCTGTATGCTCTGGAATATGAACTGTTCTGTGATGTGAGAGATGCAGTCGGGAAAGAAGTTATGCGGATCCAGAAGACTGCCAAGGCAGTGGCTGCACTGGATGTGTTTGCTTCTCTTGCACTGGTTGCGGAAAGAAATCATTTTGTACGTCCGAAGACAAATACAACAGGTGTGATAGATATTAAAAACGGCCGTCATCCTGTTGTGGAACAGATGATAGAGAACGATATGTTTATTGCGAATGATACATATCTGGATAACCATAAGAAAAGGGTATCCATTATCACAGGTCCGAACATGGCAGGTAAGTCTACCTACATGAGACAGACTGCCCTGATCGTACTGATGGCACAGATCGGAAGCTTTGTCCCTGCTGAAAAAGCAAACATTGGAATTGTTGACAGGATTTTCACCCGTGTGGGTGCCTCTGATGATCTGGCAAGTGGTCAGAGTACCTTTATGGTAGAGATGACAGAGGTTGCCAATATTTTGAGGAATGCAACTGCAAGAAGCCTTCTGATTCTTGACGAGATCGGACGTGGCACCAGTACATTTGACGGTCTTGCCATTGCCTGGGCTGTGATCGAGCATATCAGCAATACAAAGCTTTGTGGTGCAAAGACATTATTTGCCACCCATTATCATGAGCTTACTGAACTGGAGGGTAAAATTCCGGGAGTTAATAACTACTGTATTGCTGTCAAGGAAAAAGGGGACGATATTGTATTTCTGCGTAAGATCGTTCAGGGCGGCGCAGACAAAAGTTATGGTATCCAGGTTGCCAAGCTTGCCGGTGTTCCGGATTCTGTGATCCAGAGAGCAAAGGAACTGGTGGAGGAACTAAGTGATGCGGATATTACGGCAGCAGTAAAAGACCTGACATCTGCGAAAAAGAAAAAGCCTGTATACGATCAGATGGATATGGCACAGATGTCTCTGTTCGATACAGTTAAGGATAACGATATCATTGATGAGATAAAAGGTCTTGATATGGGGAATATGACTCCTATCGAGGCAATGAATACACTTTATAACCTGCAGAACAAGATTAAGAACAGATGGTGATAAAAGTTGAGAAAAATTGCAGTATTAGACCAGCAGACCATAGATAAGATCGCTGCCGGTGAGGTAGTGGAACGTCCGTCCTCCATTGTGAAGGAGCTTGTGGAAAATGCAATTGATGCAGGAGCAACTGCTGTAACAGTGGAGATCACAGACGGCGGCAAAAAGATGATACGTATCACAGATAATGGCGGGGGTATGGAAAGAGATCAGGTACCCCTGGCATTTTTGCGTCATGCCACCAGTAAGATTGAGAAGGTTGAGGATCTGGAACACATTGCGTCTCTTGGATTTCGCGGTGAGGCTTTGTCCAGTATTGCTGCTGTTGCACAGGTGGAACTGATCACAAAAACCCCATCTGCATTAAGCGGCGTCCGTTATGTGATCAACGGTGGTGTACAGGAGTCTTTAGAGGATATGGGAGCACCGGAAGGAACTACTTTCCTGGTGAGAAATCTTTTTTACAATACACCTGCTAGAAGCAAGTTCCTGAAATCAGATACTACGGAGGGAAATTATGTCAGCACTTTGATGGAGCAGCTGGCATTGTCCCATCCTGAGATTTCTTTTAAATATATCCAGAATAAACAGGTGAAGCTTCATACTTCCGGAAATTACAATGTGAAAGATGTGATTTATAATATATATGGAAGAGATATCACCAAAGCACTTCTTGAGGTATCCTACGAGAATGATTTCATGAAGATTGAGGGTTTTGTGGGAAAACCGGAGATTTCCAGAGGTAACCGTACCTTTGAGAATTATTATATTAACGGACGTTTTGTAAAGAACCGGATCATTGCAAAGGGGATAGAGGATGCCTATAAGGGTTTTCTCATGCAGCATAAGTTTCCCTTTGTTTCTCTTCATATTCAGATGGAGGGAAATGATCTGGATGTAAATGTGCATCCAAGCAAGATGGAGGTGCGGTTTGCAAGAGGAACAGAAGTTTATGATGCAGTTTACGAGACAGTCCACAAGGCTCTTACCACAAGAGAAATGATCCAGACAGTGCCTTTTGGAAAAGAAGAACCGATTAAAAAGCAGCAGCCTGTGGTAAAACCGGGGGATGTACCGGAGCCATTTGAAACCAGACGTCGGGCTGAAATTCCGGAGTATCGTCCACAGACTGTAAATACAGCTTCCAGGGTTTCTGAGCATACCGCACTACCACGAGGAACTGTTACAATGGCAGAACAGGCAGTGCGTGAACAGCAGATCTATCAGACTAGGGATCCTCTTACCAAGGCAGAGGAACAGCTTTTTGAGGGAACACTAAGCGATAAAAAGAATGAAGAACAACCGGTATTTTCAGAGACAAAGCAGGAAATTGCAGAACAGAAAACTGCAGAATATCTGAAGACTGCTGTGGATTCAGAAGGAAACAGAAAACAGATAGAACAAAACAAAAATGTAATATCAGAAGAAATCAGACCACAGCAGCTGGAATTATTTGAGGAGAAACTTCTTGCTCCTGAATCCCGAAGCCGTCATCAGCTGATCGGACAGATTTTTGATACTTACTGGCTTGTTCAGTTTGAGGATAAATTTTTTATTATCGACCAGCATGCGGCACATGAAAAGGTTTATTATGAGCGTTTCGTAAAAAGGTTTCGTGAGCAGACAGTAGAATCCCAGTATCTCAGTCCGCCGCTGATCGTATCCCTGAATCTTCAGGAAGAAGCTCTTCTTAAGGCTAACCGTAAATATTTCGAGGATTTTGGATTTGAGATTGAACCATTTGGCGGTAAGGAATACTGTATCAATGCAGTCCCGGCCAATCTGTACGGTCTTACGGAGGAAGAACTTTTTCTGGAAATGCTTGACAATCTTGCTTCTGAGAAGGATAAGGATCCACTTGGAATCTTTGCTTCCAGACTGGCCACCATGGCATGTAAGGCTGCGGTAAAGGGAAATCACCAGATGTCCGACCGGGAAGCAAATGCCTTGATCGATGAACTGCTCACACTGGAGAACCCCTATCACTGTCCTCATGGAAGACCGACGATTATTTCCATGACTAAAACAGAACTGGAAAAGAAATTTAAACGTATTGTATAGTTTATATAAAGGAGCTATTATGAAAAAGCCACTGATCGTTCTTACAGGACCGACGGCAGCAGGAAAAACCCATCTATCCATCGCTCTTGCGAAAGCAGTAAACGGAGAGATCATTTCTGCTGATTCCATGCAGGTCTACAAATATATGGATATTGGATCAGCTAAGATCCGGCCGGAGGAGATGCAGGGAGTAAAGCATTATCTGGTAGATGAACTGCTGCCTCAGGAAGAATTTCATATCGTGAAATTCCAGCAGATGGCAAAAGCTGCCATGAAAGAAATTTATGCCAAGGGGAAAATTCCTGTTCTGGTAGGAGGAACCGGATTTTATATACAGGCTATTACAAAGGATATTGATTTTACTCAGGCAGAGCAGGAAGACGGATACCGTCAGGAGCTGGAACAGCTTGCTGCAGAGAAGGGAAATGAATATCTGCACCAGATGCTTTTGGATGTTGATCCTGTCAGTGCCGGGGAAATCCACGCCAATAATGTAAAACGTGTGATCAGGGCACTGGAGTTTTATCATCAGAACCAGTCGCCGATCTCCGCACATAATCAGGAGCAGAAGGAACACGAAACCCCTTATAATCTGGCATATTTTGTGCTGAATGTACCAAGGGAACTTCTTTATAAACGGATTGATGACCGTATTGATGAGATGTTAAAAGAGGGACTCCTTGAGGAAGTGCAGAAGTTAAAAGATATGGGATACCACAGGGGGATGGTTTCCATGCAGGGACTTGGATATAAAGAAATCCTTGCATATCTGGATGGCGAGTATCCGTTAGAGGAAGCGGTCAGGATCCTGAAAAGAGATACCAGACATTTTGCAAAACGCCAGCTGACCTGGTTTCGCAGGGAGAAGGATACCATCTGGATGAATAAGGATGAATTTGACTATAATGAAGACAGAATCCTTGATGAAATGCTGAAGGTATGCAGGGACAGAGGAATTTTATAACCGAATTTTTCTTAAAAATCACTGATACAGAATAAGTGAAATTCAGAGATAAAATAAAGATAATAATGCAAACAGAAATGAGGACGAAACAAATTATGAAAGAAATGTACGCACAGCTTGGGATTTCTTCAGAGGTTTATGACTTTGGTCATAAGATTGAGGAATCTTTAAAAGAAAGATTTGAAAAATTTGATAAAACGGCAGAATATAACCAGATGAAGGTGCTTCTTGCCATGCAGAAAAATAAAGTAAGCGCAGAATGCTTCGGAAGTTCTTCCGGTTATGGATATGACGATATTGGCCGTGAAACACTTGAAAAGGTTTATGCAGATACTTTCCATACGGAAGCCTGTCTGGTACGCCCGCAGATCACATGCGGAACTCACGCGCTGGCCATTGCCTTATTCGGTAATCTCCGTCCGGGTGATGAACTTCTGGCACCTGCCGGAAAGCCTTACGATACTCTGGAAGAGGTGATCGGCATCCGCCCGTCAAAAGGTTCTCTCGCAGAATATGGAGTAAGTTACCGTCAGGTGGAACTGTTAGAAGACGGAACCTTTGATTATAACAGCATCCGTAAAGCAATCAATGAAAAGACACGTCTTGTGGAGATCCAGCGTTCCAAAGGATACCAGACACGTCCGTCTTTCTCTGTAAAGCAGATTGGAGAACTGATTTCTTTTGTAAAGAGTATTAAACCGGATGTGATCTGTATGGTGGATAACTGCTACGGTGAGTTTGTAGATACCATTGAGCCAAGTGATGTGGGAGCTGATATGATTGTTGGTTCTCTGATCAAAAATCCGGGCGGCGGACTTGCGCCTATCGGCGGTTATATTGCAGGTACTAAGGAGTGCGTGGAGAATGCTTCTTACAGAATGACCTGTCCCGGACTTGGCAGTGAGGTAGGCGCAACTCTGGGAGTCAACCGTTCTTTCTTCCAGGGATTTTTCCTTGCACCAATGGTTACCAAGGGTGCGTTAAAGGGAGCTGTGTTTGCGGCAAATATTTATAAGAAACTTGGATTCCCGGTAATCCCGGATTCCACAGAGCCACGTCAGGACATCATTCAGGCAGTAAGCCTTGGCACACCGGAAGGTCTGATCGCGTTCTGTAAGGGTATTCAGGCAGCAGCTCCGGTTGACAGTTATGTGGATCCGGAGCCATGGGATATGCCCGGATATGACAGTCAGGTTATCATGGCAGCAGGTGCTTTTGTGCAGGGTTCTTCTATCGAACTTTCTGCAGATGGTCCGATGAAGCCTCCATATGCAGTGTATTTTCAGGGAGGACTTACCTGGGAACATGCAAAACTGGGTGTTCTGATGTCCCTGCAGAAAATGGTTGATAAAGGACTTGTAACTTTATGAAAAAAAGACAGGTAGTGATCACAGGAGCAGGAGCCTGTGGACTGATGGCAGCGATCATGGCAGCCCGAAACGGGGCAGCAGTCACTGTTCTGGAACAGAACGAGAAACCCGGAAAGAAAATCTGTGCTACAGGAAACGGCAGATGTAATTTTTCCAATCTTGCAAGACCGGATGATGCATACAGAGGTGAACATCCGGAATTTGTCGAAGATGCACTCAGAGAGTTTTCTGTCGAGGATACCATTGAGTTTTTCAAAGAGATAGGAATCTATCCTTTAAACAGAAACGGCTATCTTTATCCGAGAAGCAATCAGGCGCAGAGTGTTGTAGATGTACTGTGCATGGAGGCTGCCAGTCTGGGTGTGAAAATAAAGACAAACGAACAGGTTACAGAAATAAAAACCGGGACAAATGGAAAGAATTTCCAAATCCTGACAAAAGGATGGCACTATGATGCAGATGCACTGATACTTGCCAATGGATCCCGGGCATCTTCTGTTTCAGGTTCAGACGGCAGCGGATATATGCTGGCAGAGAGCTTTCAGCACCGCATTGTCCCGGTTTATCCGGCACTTACTGCCCTGAAGTGTAAAGGTTCTTCTTTTAAGGCATGGGCAGGCGTACGTACAGAAGGAGAGATTTCTCTTTTTACAGATGGGAAATTCTGTAAATCTGAACATGGCGAGCTGCAGCTTACAGAATACGGAATCTCCGGAATCCCAGTGTTTCAGCTCAGCACTTATGCAGTACGTGCAGTCAGAGAAGGACATAAAGCAGAGCTCCGCATTAATTTCATGCCGGAGCTGTCAGAAGAAGAATTAAAGAAACTTCTGTATGCACGAAAGAAGGCATGTCCCTATAAAAAAGAAAAAGAACTCCTGGTGGGACTTTTCCCGGAAAAGCTTATCAAAATCCTTATATCACAAAAACAACTGGTTTCTGCCATAAGGGAATTTCCTCTTGAAGTGCAGGATGGCATGTCATTTTCACAGGCACAGGTCTGCTCCGGGGGAGTAGATACCTCACAGGTAAATTCTCAAACCATGGAGTCAAAGCTCTGTAGGGGTCTGTATTTTGCAGGGGAGCTTCTGGATATTGACGGTACATGTGGCGGATATAATCTGCAATGGGCATGGAGCAGCGGCGCAGTGGCCGGCAAAAATGCAGCAAAGGAGGAGAAAAATTGATTCGAATTTCACAGCTGAAACTTCCAATCACACATACAAAGGCACAGCTCGAAAAAAAGATTGCAAAAACATTAAAAAATCCCGGAAACAGTTTTACTTACGAGATAAAAAAGCAATCTCTGGACTGCAGACACAAAAATGACAAAATCTTTGTATATACTGTAGATGTAACGATCAGAGATGAACAGAAACTCGCCAAAAAAGTTAACAATAACAACATTATGTTAACAGAAGAGAAACCATATGAATTTCCCTCTCCGGGTGAGACACCTCTTTTACATTCTCCCGTTATTGTGGGAAGTGGTCCTGCAGGGCTTTTCTGCGGATGGTATCTTGCGAAGGCCGGATATTGTCCAATAATACTTGAACGCGGAGAAGAGGCTGAGAAACGTCAGAAAACAGTAGAGAATTTCTGGAAAAATGGTGTTCTTGACCCTGAGTCCAATGTACAGTTCGGAGAGGGCGGCGCCGGCACCTTTTCCGACGGAAAGCTGAACACGCTGGTAAAAGATCCTTACGGACGTAATCATGAGGTACTGAAGCGTTTCGTAGCTGCCGGCGCACCGGAAGAAATTATTTATCAGCAGAAGCCACATCTGGGAACGGATGTGCTGGTTGGTATTGTTGAAAAAATGCGTCATGAAATCGAAGAAATGGGAGGAAAATTCTGCTTCCGTTCCAAGGTGACAGATCTGATTTTTGAGAACAATACATTAAAAGAAATTGAGATCAACAATGATAAGAGAATCCCTGCACAAGTCTGTGTACTGGCACCAGGACACAGTGCAAGAGATACTTTTGAAATGTTACAGAAACGTGGTGTTTATATGGAGCCAAAGTCATTTGCAGTGGGGCTGCGTATTGAACATCCTCAGGAAATGATCAATATGGATTTTTATGGAGAGCCTGAGAATGAATTACTTGGTGCAGCCAGCTATAAAGTAACCCATAAGTGTGCAAATGGCAGAGGTGTTTATTCTTTTTGTATGTGTCCGGGCGGATATGTTGTAAATGCATCCTCTGAACCCGGTCGTCTCGCAGTGAACGGAATGAGCTATCAGGCACGTGATTCCAGAAATGCAAACAGTGCCATGATCGTCACCGTTACACCAGAAGATTTCCCGGATAAAGGAGTTCTTGGCGGCGTAGAATTTCAGCGTGATCTGGAGAAAAAAGCATGGGAGCTCGGAGAAGGAAAAATTCCTGTTCAGCTGTTTGGTGATTTTTGCAAAAATCAGGCAAGTGAAGCATTAGGAGAGGTTACTCCCTGTATGAAGGGAGAATATATACTGACAAATGTACGCTCTGTTCTGCCAAAAGCAGTAGGCGATTCTATTGAAGAAGGTGTCAGAGCCTTCGGAAAACGAATTTCCGGATTTGACAGAGAGGATGCACTGCTCAGTGGCATTGAAAGCCGTACTTCTTCTCCTGTAAGAATCGTACGTGATCAGGAGCTCACAGCAAATATGGCAGGAATTTATCCATGTGGCGAAGGTGCAGGTTACGCAGGCGGAATCACAAGTGCTGCCATGGATGGAATCAAAGTTGCTGAGACTGTATGCCGAAAATATGCGGCTATAAAAAACAATTGATCTCTTAAGCGGGATATTACCGATAACCAGTAACCCAGTAACGTTACTGTTCACTCCGTTCACAGTAACGTAGCCAAAATTCATTCCAGATTGCC
>NZ_JAJCGT010000028.1:0-45164 GCF_020553185.1 Blautia sp. MSK18_10
ACGTCCAAATTTCAAGAGCATATTGTTCTTTTTCTATTATAATATATTTATTGTATCAGAACAAATGTTTTTGCGATTTTTTATGAATTTGAGCAGACATGCTCGAATGTGCAATTCATCCCATCACCTATAGGACGCCACTGAAAAAGTGGTAAGTTTAGTATCACAGGGCGTCAAATATGTGCTAAAATGTTCCTTGATAATAAAATATTGCTAAAATAGTGTTTTGAGGGATGCAAAATCTACCCTTTTGAGAGATGAACTTTCCTATTTTTCCTCATTTGGGCAGACTTCTCCCTTTAGTTTTAAAATTCGTTTTAAATTGACTGCAAATATTGATACTGCTCCTTGAAGTTGCATGTTTGATAGTCCAGCAGCATCACAACGACTATATCCGTGTATATTTTTTAATTCACTATTTTTTGCCTCTATCATATAGCGGGTTTTGAAACGTTCCTTGAAATATTGTGTTTTTTGAAACGCTTCTTGATTTTTATGATAATCCGATTTAATAGTGATACTATACGTTTTGGTTTTTGCATTTTCTTTATAGCAGCCATTACGATAAGGACAGACATGGCATTTATTAATATCGAAAAAATATTTGATACGTGTATTCTTTTTCTGATTACTACGTTTGTCAATTCGATATTTTATAGCCAAATGCCCCGCTGGGCACTGCATGGTATCCGCATCTTTATTAAAAATAAAGCCGTCCTCTGAACGAGTCCCTTTTATGATGCTCGGGTTAAGCTTTGAAATTAATTTATAGTCATTGCTTTGTGCATCTTTTAAATTTTCCAGTGTGGAATATGCGGTATCTGCTATTACTTCATTAACGGTTGCACCTGCTGCTTTACTTTTTTGAACCAGTACTGGAAGTTCTTGACCATCAAATGCTTTGCCGGATGTGATTGTTGCTGCTGTGATAATCCGTTCATCTGTCATGGCCAAATGAGTTTTGTATCCGTAAAAAGAAGAATTGACCGCTTTATGGCCAATCCGGGCATCCGGGTCAATGGATTGATCATAACAATCAATCTGATTATCCAAAATTTCGGATAACATAGAAGATTCTTCTTTAATCGTTGGCAGTTCTGAATACGGACTTTCCTGAACTGTGTTTAATAATTCATGACAGTATTCATTATACTCATCTAAAGAAGCTCGTTTTTCAGGTTCATCTGGCAGATAAATGTCTTTATCAGAATCTTTTAAAGCTGCTTTTAAAGAAGTAGAGGCTTTTTTCAACATTTCTCTCTGAGTAGTTTTATGATAACGGGCTTCTGTATGAGTTGAGTCAACAATTATAGTATTGCTTTTTAAAACATCTTGATTTATGGCAAGTTCTACACTTTTATTTATGAGCAGATCAAGTATATTTTCATCTTTTAAACGCTGCTTTCTGAATTTGGTTAAAAGACTAGGATGGATAACCTCTTCTTCTGGCGTTAATTCCAGAAAATATTTAAAAGACATATCATATCGTGATCTTTCAACAACACCATTATCAGAAAGGTTATAAAGATATTTTAAAAGCAGATATTTAAATAGCAATATAGGTTTTTTTGCATTACGTCCATTATCAAGGCAATATTTATTTTTTAATTCATCATATATAAAAGAAAAATCGACCAATTCCCTGATTTTTCTTAGAATATGATCTTTTGGAACAATCATGTCATATAAATCTGAATAATAACTAAGGCTAAGTTTAAGTTGGGATGATAACATTTCAACCTCCGACAATTATGATACCTTAATTATATCAGATATATGATTTTACGATCACTTTTTCAGTGGCGTCCCTATAGAGGTGAGGGAATTCTTGCTACGGTTGTTAAAATATTATCTTTATAACACTTAATTATCAAAAGAACTATTTTCCTTTTCGTTTGGATTAACTCCCGAGGGCTTTCATACTGCTCATATTAAATTGTGATCATTCTACGTTCTCAAACATCTCCGCTAATGTCATGGAGATTTTCGGAAAGTCTTTCAATGTCACCACTGTATCTGCATTATAATGTTCTTCTTCTGAATCATCCTGAAGAATGTAACTGTATTTCAAATCATATTTACCATTTTCCAGATAGTAGATTTCTACAGCCCGCTCTCTTGGTGAAATGATCCAGTATTCCTCAACTCCTGCATTCTGGTAAAGCTCCTTTTTGACAGTCTTATCTCTCAATGCAGTCGCAGGACTAAGAGTTTCCACAATAAATCTGGGTGTACCAGTATAGGAACCACCTTTCAAGTGCTTACGGTCACATATAATCATCACATCTGGTATCACATAATCATTATTCTCCTGTGCATGATATTTATAATCCAGATTCTCCATGAAAGCCAAGCACAATGTTCCTTTTAATCCACTTTTTATAATGGAATAAATATTACCATCTACAATCCCATGCTGATAATTTGGTGACGGTGACATATCATAAATCACACCATTGATCTTCTCTTCTTTTCTATATTCCTCTTCAAGTAATGGCATATTCACTCACCTCCTACAATTCCATACTATATCTTAGTAGTCAATCTCATCAAACAGATCTTCAAAGGTTATCTTAATATTGGGAAAATGAACCAATCTTAATTCGTCCTTGTTTTGTTCGCTAATAGTTTTCCAGAGATAATATTTGGGAATATCATTCTCATCATAGTCCAGTTCATAAATCTCTATTGTTTTTGTACGCCAATCAACAATCCAATATTCCTCTATCTCCTGTTGCGCATATAATTCCATCTTTTCTGTACGATCATATTTTTCGGTTGATGGAGATAAAACTTCCATAACAAAGCGTGGGGCATCTGTAAATGTATTCCCTCTCCTGGATTTAGTACGACAGTTTATAGAGGCATCAGGAATGACTATCTTATTATTTCCCTCAGCATCTTTAAAACGGTACTGTACATTATCGGAATAAACATAACAAGTGCTGTTTTTTAACTGATATCTGACCGCAGCCACAAAATTGACAATAACTGATGAATGTTCTGGTGTAGCACCTGCCATATCTGTAATCTTTAAATTCCAATCCATTCTATATGCTCCCTTCGATGAAAATAAAGCTTTTTATATTGTCAAGTCTATCATCATTTTGTCTATATCTGTATACGATTTTCCTAGAGAAGGATTCTGTTTCATCTGTTGTACTTCATTAATTGCAGATATAGTCTCACTGTTTGGTATTTCTCTGGTAACTTCTCTTGAATAAATCTCCCTATATTCTTTATTCAAAATTATCATTTAGTAAGCTCCTTATATGCTTCCATATTCTGTTTAATTAATCGTTCCGAAATTGCTGTCACATCTTCTACGTCTGCTATTTTCTGTGCTTCTGCCAGATTTCTATAATCCTCGTATACGAAATCTGCATTCATATATTCTTTTGCACGTTTTGTCATATTATCACTCATAATTCCATACTTCCGAAATCAATCACAAAATCTTCATAGATTCCCACTTTAACAAAATCCTGTAAGGTATAATCATTAACACTTTCATCACCGGTAAAATTATATACTATAACACGATTCTTCTCAGGATCAACAATCCAATATTCCTTAACACCTGCGAAACGATATTTCAGAAGCTTCAACAGGTAGTCCATTTTCTTACTTGCAGGTGACACAATCTCAATAATCCAATCAGGTGCGCCCTTACATCCTCTATCATCAAGCTTATCTGGATCACAAATTACAGAAATATCTGGCTCTACATAGGTATTACTTCTTTCATCCAAGTAAACAGCAAATGGTGCAGCATAGACCTCGCATTTTTCTTTATGTTCTTCAATATAACGATCAATAATACTGACAAGTCTTGTTGAGATACGCTGATGCTTTCGGCTTGGTGGTGCCATCATATACATACGACCATCAATCAGTTCTGCTCTTTCTCCATCTGGTAAAGCATATATATCATCTATAGTATAAGCTTCTTCTTTCAATAATGGCATGTTATCACCTCCAAGTGAGCTTAGCTATAAATATATTATAATATAGATTATGCCTATTCAGCAACCTGTTTTTTGATTCTGACAAAACAGATATAGATATCAGCATCGGCAGCAGTCATCTTAGACTCCAGATCATGGGTTGCAATGATCTTTGTTGTCGGAAGCTTCTGCAGGATCCGTATCAGCCGTCTCCGGTTCTTTGGATCTAATGCTGTTGATGGTTCATCCATCAGCATTACCTTTGGGTTCATTGCAAGGATGGTGGCTATGGCAGCCATTCTCTTTTCGCCACCTGACATCTTATAATTCTGGCGGTCTTTCAAATGTATAAGGTCCAGTTCTTCCAAGGCCTCCCTGGCAAGCTGATCTGCTTCTTTTCTGCTCTTACCATAATTTAATGGTCCAAATATCATATCTTCATAAACCGTCGGCATAAACATCTGATTATCAGAATCCTGAAACACATACCTCAGGCATTGCCAGATTCTACTTGAATTTTCCTGATTTACTTCTATTTCATCAACAGTGATCTTTCCCTTTGCAGGGATCAGTCCCAGCATTGCCTTCATTAGCGTAGACTTCCCTGCACCATTGGCTCCGATCAGACCCACCTGTTCTCCTTCACTGATATGGAAAGACACATAATTCAAGGCATTTTTCTCTTCTCCATATCCAAATACTACATTTTCAAATTTTATCATTTTCGTCTACACTTTCTATACAAACATTCTTCCCAGCAGCACTGTGACTGAGCATGTTCTCATCAAAATAAATACTGATACCCAGAAAATCACATATCCCCAGGATACAAGTTTGTTATATACTTTCTCTGCATAATAAAACTCCCCATGGAATCCCCGCAATTCCATACTTTCGTATAATGCAACTGCCCGATCCATGCTTCTTAAGAGTAGCTGCCCTAAAAAAATGGGAGGTTTCACTTACCTCCCATTTTCCCAAAAATCCTTTTATTTCAGTTTTTATAATGTTTCAAGAAAACGCATAAATGCTTCTCTTCCCTCGGTCGTACATTTGTATACTCCTGCGTCTTCCAGAACATGGGTAAATACGATTCCAATCTCTTTCTGAAGAATGCCATGGATGTTTTCTTTTGTGATTTCCGGATATTTCGGAAGGAACTTCTTAACCCACTCTGCATGTTTCTCAATCTGTTCATTTGAAGAAATATCTTTGCCTTCAAGAATATACTCTTCCAGAAGTTCCATCTCACCTTTTAATCTGGCCGGAAGAACTGCAAGTCCCATAACTTCGATCAGACCGATATTTTCTTTCTTAATATGATGATATTCTGCATGCGGATGATACACGCCCAGCGGATGTTCTTCTGTTGTAATGTTGTTTCTTAATGTCAGATCCAATTCGTAGATATCCCCTACTTTACGTGCAATTGGTGTAATTGTATTATGAGGCTCTCCATTGGTTTCAGCATAAATAAATGCTGCTTCGTCAGTATAACCTCTCCATACTTCCAGCACATGTGTTGCCAGATCTACCAAACGGTTAGAATCTTTATGACAAATACGAAGTACAGATAACGGCCATTTTACAATTCCAGCCTCTACATCTTCAAATCCCGGAAGTACCACGTGCTGCTCAATTGGTGCTTTTGCCATTGCAAATGTATAATGTCCACCCTGGAAATGATCATGGCTTAAGATCGAGCCGCCTACGATCGGCAGATCTGCATTAGATCCAAGGAAATAATGTGGAAACAGTTTTACAAAATCAAACAGTTTAATGAATGCATTTCTCTCGATTTTCATTGGAGTATGCTGGCAATTAAATACAATACAATGCTCATTGTAATATACATACGGAGAATACTGGAATCCCCAAGGAGTATCATTGATTGTGATCGGAATAATCCTGTGATTCTGCCTTGCCGGATGATTAACACGTCCCGCATATCCTTCATTTTCCGGGCAAAGAAGACATTTCGGATAGCTTCCGGATTTTACATTCCTTGCCGCGGCAATTGCTTTTGGATCTTTTTCCGGTTTGGACAAATTGATGGTAATATCAATCTCACCGTATGGACTGTCTACCTTCCACTTTTGATCCTTCTCTACGCGATATCTGCGGATATAATTGCTGTCCTGACTCAGTTTATAAAAATAATCGGTTGCTTCCTTTGGGCTTTCTTTATATTTATCCCAGAACTCTTTTTGCACCTGGCCCGGACGTGGCATCAGACAGTTCATTAATCTGGTATCAAATAGATCCCGGTATACAATACTGTCTTCGATCAGTCCTCTTTTTACGGCTTCGTCCAGCAACTCGCCCAATGTTGCTTCAAGATTAACAGGTTCCTCAATGTTGTCCGGTTTCTCATAGTCATCCTCATGAAAAACGTCCAGCAGAAGATTTGTTGTGTAGTTTCTTTCACATTCCGGTGTCAGACCTGTTGTAATCCCATACTGTACCAGCTTTGCAATGCTTTCACTTAACATTTTTCTTCCTCCTGTGCTTCACTTTTAAATTTATATTTTTGGTAACATATATACCGATTTCCCTGATAAGTCAGCATACCTCGATCGCCTTTTTCCAATTCACGAAAATCTCCCTGTTGCATTTGAAATTCCATCAAACTTCCATCTGTCATCTCAAATACAACGCGAAACCAAGGTACATGTGTTTCAGACTGCATATGGGTATAGATTCCTTGCTTCTTGTGGATCTCACATGACTAAAGTCACATGCTCCTCAGCCGCTTTAAGCGACAAGGCTAAATATCGGCGGATACGCCTGTGACTTAGGATATGCGCAGTCATGCGCTTTTTTCCATGCCAGATATGGCAGGTTCCCACACCACAGGTAGTCCGCTGTATATCTGCCTGTGTTTATGCTGCTCTTAAGAGTTCCATTTCTAAAAATAGTTCTCTTAAGTCCGCATATACACATGAGATCCTACGCTTTACTGAAGGGACTTTTGCCTCCAGCAAAGACCTTTCCGTTACCGGAATGGGTTTTAAAAGTTCCCGTATAAAATATCTTGCTCCAATATTATAGGACGCTGAAAGATCACAGTTATATCTTTTTCCATTCTGGAATGTACATAAACTGTGATTGCCCGGATCGCGGACAACTGTTCCTGACCCATCATAGGCAAGCCTGCTGGTATTCCATGCACAGATTCTGGAAATCCGCATCCCTCTGCGATGCGCCTGATGTTCACATCTTTTCTGGATATCTCTTTTTCTCCACAGATGCAGCTTCTGTTTCTTTCTTCCGGATATCTTTCCTTTTATTTCCAGATACTCAAACACAATCACATCCACATGGTTTTCTTCTGCATATCCTGTGACTGCACCTGCAATCTTTCTTCCAAGTTCTGTGTTAAGACGCTTCGCGTAGGCCCATCTGCTTTTCACCTGTGCAGAACCATGTTTCCTCTGGAACCTGCTTATTCGTCCCAGCACACGGTACATCCGGTCTTTTTCACTGGGAAAATCAATAAACTTTCTTCCCAGGACAGTTCCATCTGCCCGCATAATGGTACAGACTGCATCCGTATTGAGTCCTAAATCCACACTGCAGATGATCTGTTCTTTTACAGGTGTCTTTGTAAGCGGCACTTCTTCCGTATAAGAAAAGCGCAGGAAGTATTTACGATGCCTTTTTTCCAGCACGGGTGCTGCAGCTTTTTTTCCTGCCCAGTTCTTTCTTAGATATTCCATATCTGTATGGCTGAGGCTGACCCGGAACCATTTCCAGTCATGACCATCATAAAGTTTCAGGCACGCTCCATCTTTTTCTTCTGTATCCTCACGATACATCACATCTCGGTAGAATACCGGCATGGCATGATTATCACACACCAGCTTCGGCCTGCCGCCTTTCTGATCCGTTTTTTTCCACAGTTCCATCCTTGTCTTATATGAGGATACACTTCCCAGGGCATGCTGGATAGCTGCCCTTCTGAGATAAGAAGGCATCTTTGGAAAACGCAGGTCAAAATCAAACCTTGCCTGGTTCTTTTTGGTGGTATGTACCAGATGTTCTGCCGTGTTGAAACGTTTTTTAGGTTCTGTGATCACTGCCAGTTCATCCCATATCTGGGCATAGATCTCAATCAGACAACTGACCGCAGAACGATAAATATCCAGTGTCTGGCGGATCGGGATATTTTGTTTTCGCAATTCTACACCATAACTGGATACTGTCCTCATCTTTTTTCCTCTTTCTTACAAATATAAAAAACGGATTCTTTCAGGTTACTGTTTTTCTTTTTGCCCCTCGATATAAGAACATACCTGTTCCCTGCTCCTGTCACTCACCGTTACTGCACAATAAGATGGATTCCACAGATGCCCTCCCCAAAGCTCTTTCTTCAGTTCTGGATGCGCAAGAAACATCTGCCGGGCAATGTTCCCCTTCATGATCTTGATCATATCAGAGATATAAAACTGTGGTCTGCAATCTACAAGCAGATGGATATGATCCGGCATAACCTCCATTGCCAGAATCTGAAATTTATATTCTTCTGCAAGATCACAGAGCATTTCTTTGCATTCTGCATCAATACCATCTTTTAAAACCTTTTTCCGATATTTTGTGCACCATACCAGATGGTACTGTAGGGAATACACATATCCTCTACCATATGAAAGTTCATTATTATTGATATTAAACATATTTTTCTCCATGTTTATATTATATCATATGCAAGAAGTGTTTGCAAACATTTGTTCTGCTCGTTTTTTAAAAAAAGTGCGCCTAACTCATCACTAAGTAACGAGAATGCGACGCACAGTTATTCAATTCCTGCCGAAATCCATACGGTGTCCAGAAGCTCATTCCACCGATATGCAGATAGTTGAAATTCGCCAGCTGATAAAGGAAATTGTTCTGCATACCAATTCCGGCAGATGGAAGTATGGTGGAGAACCATGTTGCTCCCATCGCCACATAAGCAAAAAGCGGCATGAAAAGAACCACAATAGAGATCAGTAAAACCGTCAGGGTATCTTTAAACTTCGCAGACAGGAATAGCGTACAGCTAACCGTTGCTAATACGGAGAGCAAGCCTGCTGCGGCAAGAATTATCTGCAACTGTCCCAGATTGATGTTTGGCAGGTTAATGATAGAGTATAGCATCTGGAATGATGTTTTTAAGCAATCCGTACCGAACGCTGCATCTAAAAGAAGCTGCCCACTACGGACAGCCTCTTCTCTATAATAAGATTTTCATTACTGATATATGTCCACCAATCCTGTTTTTAACATTGAATCTGAAAACTCATATGCAGCTCCATCACCGTTAAGATTCAGATACATATTATTCAAGTCATTCTCATTTACGATCCATGCCATATTCACCTGTATACTCTCACCAGGTTTTAATGAAGAAATATAGTTTCCTCCATTTCCATAATCCTCTGATATACTGTTGTATGTCATTTCAGCTGTACGTGCAACACCATCCCATATAACACGATCGTAGTCATCTCCGGACTGTTCTGTCGGATCGTAAATTTGATATGATCCATCTTCATGGTCCATCAACAGCAATGTACCAATATAAAGCATATGGTTAATTTCTTCATCTGACTTATTGGTATAAGTAACTGTCGCATAGACGAGCTTTTGTTTCACACTTTCTGTTTTTACAATCTCATCCACTGAATCAATGCCATTACCGGACTTAATATAAGACAGCGTATTATTTACTAAATTTCCATCAGTTCCAACTGCATCAGTCCATTCTTCCGGCACATTATTCTGACCAAGCAGCTGCAGATTGTCCTCCACCTGAACAGCATCAACACAAACTGAAATTTTATCATTTTCAATATAGTTGCCATCTCTGTCTTCACCAGATGCTGATATATCAAACACTTCACCAATCTGATGCATTAGCAATTTATTATCTGCAATAGAAGTCATCACTGCTTCTCCCGATGATTCTTCAGGGGATACCATTTCGCTCCACGTATACAAACCAGCGGTTTCAATCATTGTATCATTTTCAGTGATTACAAGGTTTTCTACCACTTTAATGGCATCCTCTTTTGAAATATCATCACCGATATAAACAGTAATTACACGATATACATCTGGGCGAAGAAGGTAAATCCTTTGATTAAAAGATCCATCCTCTGCCAGGTCATTATATTTAAGATATACACCTTCATAATTGCCAAAAGTTCGTTCCTCACAGTCAACAACATTCTTATCTTGCATTACTTTGCTCAAATCATCCTCGTCTAAAAGCACAGATGCAAAGCTGAATCCTCCGGTTCGATCATGCTCAGGATATTCCAGATGAAATTCATCAATCCATTCCATTCCTTCTGGAATATATCCTGCTGAGATATCTATATCATGAATTCTTTCAGGAAGATTAATTTTCCCTGTGCTGCCATCCGCCTTAATTCCCGTTACGATACTGTAGGCTCCTTGTTTTTCTAAAAACATATGATATAATTTGGTACCTGCATAGACTATGGTCGATGTAGCCAATACACATACGGCTATTGCTGCAGCCACTCTGGCACCTGTCCATTTTTTCACTCTCCTTGTCTGAATATTAACCACCTTCGTGTCCTGTAGCTGTTTTTTCACTTCGCTTTGGATCATCGTGTGGATGAACTCCGGAGTTTCAGGAATATCTTTTTTCATATCTTCTAACCTCATACTGTCAACTCCTCACTTTCCTGTAAATTACGCTTAAGCTTTCCCCGTGCTCTGGCAAGTCTTTTTTGAACTGCTCCCTCGGTTATCTCAAGAATCTGCGCAATCTCTTTTATGTTGAAATCCTCAATATAGTACAGAATAACTGGCATTCGTAATTCTTCTTTCAAAGAATTTACGGCTCTGTACAAGTCGCTATAGTCAGTTCTCTGATCTGTCTCAATTTCTGTCATTTCACTCATCCCTTCCAAAGAAACAAGTTTACTCGACTTTCTCAAAAGAGTATAACACTCATTGATCAATATACGAATCAACCAAGTCTTGGCATATTTGTCATTTCTCAAAGTTCCAATCTTTGAAAATGCCTTAACAATCGTTTCCTGAATAGCATCCGCACAATCTTGATCGTTAATTAAAATTGTTTTGGCAGTAGAATACAATTGTCTCTCTGAATTGAGAATCAACGTCCCTAATTCTTCTTTGGTCACTTTAACACCACCTTCTTTAGCCGGCCGGCAATTTTCATTTACATAGATTAGACGTACAGTTTTTCAAAATATCCCCAAATAAACTTTATTTTTTTAATAATAGAGGAAATAAATCTTTCCCCTCTGTTGACATTATACACCTGTCTTACTTCTTACCCATATACAATTGTGAAGGCTTTTTCCAACGTCGGTACATTAAAAAACGATAACTATGCCCGGACCTGGTTAATCCGTATCTTAATCAACGAATGTTACAGCCTTGTGCGTAAATCCAGTAAATTTATCCCATTGGAAAATCTAGCTGACAGACAGGAGCCGGAATCATCAACGGTATCCAAACAGATTTTGGCTTTTTGCACAACATCAAAATCAAAGAAAGAGCTTGCAGCATTTTGCGGCTTCAAAGATTTAAGAAACTTCATTTTGAATAAACAAAGGAGCAGGGCATTGGGTAGCATCCCCATTGTCCTGCTTCTTTGTTTATTCTGTATAGATGTTCCCATTCTCATCCGTCCAGGTGCCATCACCATTGTCTGTGTATCCGACCCCATCTGCGTCACAATAGTAATAATCTCCGTTTGTTGTTTCTTTTACAGTAACGGTACCGTTACTGCCCTGGAGTTCATGCTGTTCCAGTTGGTTTCCGGAATAATAATCTTCGTCATTCCAGGTACGATATGAATTGCCATTAGCATCTGCCCAGTTTCCATCTCCCTGATAACTGTATCGGCTCCCATAATAATCAGAATAGGTCCCATCTCCGTTATCGTAAAGAACTCTGGATTCTTCATCTCCTCCACCCGGTGCTACAATTGATGCTACACCGGAAGTAGTAGTGAATCCACTGGTATATGGTACGCCTGCTGGCAGATTTTCATAAGATGAAACAGACCCGTTGTTGTCAGAGGTAATTCCATCATCGGTCGTTTCACTTACCTGTCCGCTGTTTTCCATGGCAGGTTCATCATTTGTTTCCGCATCCGCTTTTTCCTCTTCGTCTACAGAATCCTCTGTATCTGTATTCTCTGTCACTCCTCCTTCGTCCTGTGTTTCAGCAGCTTTCTGCATAGTTACCATTTCAGAAAACGGTGCATAATCCGGTACATTATTTTTCTCTGGATCTGCATTTTTTTCAATACCAGACTTCTCCGTCTCTACTGAAACTGTATCTGTCCCGGCAGAGACATTAAATACCAGATTACCGCCTGCAAGCAGCAGCGTCACAAGAATTCCCGGAAGAATTCCTTTGCGGAGTTTCCGAATGTTCACCATATACAGAATCCGATCTTTAAACACCATTTCGCTGTCATTAAGACTTGCTGTCACATATGGAATCTGATTTTCCATGGCCACTGTCCTGAGAAGCAGCTGTCGATATAATTTATGTTCCTTTTTATTAACTCTGCGAACAACCGCTGTATCACACAGATTTTCAATATCCTTATCCGCTTCTTTCAGCATGATAAGAAGAAAGGGATTGAACCAGTATATCGATGCACAGATTCGAAGGAGCATCTTATACCAGAGATCCCGATGGCAATAATGTGTAAGTTCATGGTAAAAGATAAGTTTTCTTTCTTCTGCTGAATACCCGGTTGCTGGTAGATACAATTTTGTATGTAAAAGTCCTGCAAGAAGCGGTGTGGTAAGACCTGCGTTTTGCCTGAGCTCCGGTATTCTGCGTACGTGCTTCTTTTGACACGCTGCACGGTACATCTGAATACTCACCGTATCACTTACCTGTAGACTCATCCGTTCCAGATTCCTTATAGAAAAATAATATGCCAGCAATTCTCCTGTCAGTTTAAGTACCGCTACGCTCAGCCAGACAGCAACAAAAATCACAGCCACAATTCCCAGCCATTTATCTGATTCGTACCTGACAGTTCTCTTTTGTTCCGGGATTTCTGTCAGATTTTTCATGTCATTGCTCGCAGATAATACGGTTTCTGTTATCTTCTGACTTTCCTCTGGTCTGACTGCGTAATCCGTTATCTTCGGGTTTTGCGTATTCTGTTGACTGCTTCTAAGTACTTTGAAATCCACCAGTGCCAGATTCGCCGGAAGGCGCACCGGAACACAAAGGCTTATCGTAATCAACAGCCAGATAAAGTACTTCCATCTCGCTGATACACGTCCTTTAAACAGAGTCGCAAGCACTTTTACCAGTAAAATTACTATTGCTGCAATAATATTCAGTTTCAGAATGTGCAGAACAAGAACCTCCATAATTTGCTATTCCTCCCTGTCCTCCAGGTTCTTAAGAAATTCACTGAGATCCTGGACTTCTTCCGAGCTGATCTTCTTTCCATGATAAAGTGAAGTTACAAACTTTTTTAGTGAATTCCCATAAAGTTTCTCAAGAACACTCTGGCTTTCATGTGCCTGATAATCTGACTGCGAAACCAAGGGTGTATACAGATTCATTTTTCCCTGTTTCGTCACTTCCACGAAATTTTTGTTCTCCAATCTGGTCAGCAATGACAAAATTGTTGTTGATGCAAGCTTTTTCTTCGTATTGATCACTTTTTCAATCTCCGGTCTGGTCATTGGCGGAGTATTATTCCAAAGAACGAGCATAATATCCAACTCTGATTCCGGAAGTCTCTGGTAAGTTTTTTTCACTTTTTCATACCTCCTGTTACATATTTTCTACAAATGTAGGAATAATTCTATTTTACCACGGTTCACGGAAATGGCAAGGGCTTTTGCACAATTTGCAAATGCCCTTGCCATTCCTGCAGCTACTGACCACTATCAGTCTATTTCTGTATAACTGCTGCCATTTTCATCACTCCATGTCCCGTCTCCGTTGTCCGTAAATCCTGTACCATTTTCGTCCTGGAAATAATAATCACCATTTGTAGTTTCCGTAACCGTCACAGTATTACCGTTTGCATCCTGAAGGTCATGCTGTTCCAACGTATATCCCAGATGATGAGTGTCATCATTCAGAGCTGAGTAGGTATTTCCATTTTCGTCGGTATAAGTTTCATCCCCATTATCGGTATAGTTCATTCCATCATCTCCACGATATTCACAAGAATAATCTTTGTGAAGAATGTAATTAATCTCAATGGTATTTCCATCACTGTCAACTAATGTCATTGGTGAGGTAGTAAGGATATCTGAATCATCATCGCTGTCCGAGGATTTTGTAGAAGCATTTTCTTCTGTATCGGAGGAATCTGAATCTCCTCCTGACTTCTGACTGGCAGTATCTGTAGTTGACTTATCAGAATCATCAGAAGAATCATCGGTCTGGTTTTCATTCTCCTGTCTGGTAAGTGAAGGATTTCCAGGATAAGAAATATATTCTACAAATTTTCTGACGTCACTGATGTCATCTGCATCTTTTGCATATCCCACTGCCATATACAGGCTGTTTCCCTCTGAATAAATTGTCTGATAGCAGGCATCGTATGTGTCATTGCATTTGGCAATCCCTGTTTTGACATCCTTCAGTGAATATTTATAGATATTTACATAATCATTTCCGTTCGTATAGCTTGCATAGGTACCTTTCGTATCTGCTTTTTCCCATTCAGATCCAGCCGGCGGCTGTGTATAGAAATCGTTATTTCCTGCTGCCATAACCGTTGCAGCTGAAAAAATCCCAAGTGTTGCTACCGTCATAAGTGTCATAAATTTTGTCTTCATCGTGGATTCTCCTAGAGTTTTATTTTCTACATCTGTAGAAGTTAATTATATTCTACAACTGTAGAATATAATTGTCAATTCTTTTTTTATATTTTTTTATCAACTCAGTTTAATTTCTATTTTCCTTCCACTGGGCTATATAAATCTAGAGGATATTCATCACTTTCATAAACACGTCCTTCGCCTTCTCCAAATGATTTTCGGCATACTGGACATGATAGCCAGAACTAACATTTTTTTTTCTGCAATCGTATTTCCATCAAAAGTTCCGTTTTACAACATTCCTGCAGTAAAAAAAGGCCTTCCCGGATAGACCATTATTGTTCCTGTCCATCCAGAAAGACCTGAAAATTAAAATGTTATATTTCTTAGAAATTTTCCATTAAATTTCTGCAAGCATTTAAATAAAATCATGGGTCTCGTTTTTCGCAAACTTCCCATCTAGGAAAGCAAAAGTTTTGTCTTTCATCCATGTTCCCATAAATGCTCCGAAAAGCAGGATAACTACAACCACCCGCATAGCAGGTGGTTTATTTGTTTCCCAAAGTTCCGTTTTTCGGATCAGCAAAAAATTTTACAATGGAAGAATACGGTAAAAGTCAACGGATTTTTTTTACCAGTTTTACCCAATTTCCAGCTGTTCAAAAAAGACAGCCACATTGCAATAACTGCAATAACGATTCAGTGAATTATTTCCATCCATGATAAATTCCCAGGTATCTTTATAAGTACCACATACATAAAAACCATCGTCATGTAAATATTCCAGGAATTTTTCCAGCTGATCTGTATATTGGTCTGCGATGTCAAATGCCAGATCTTCCTTTTCATCATCAGTCAGATTTTCTGCCCGGTCATGCAGCACATGTTCCATATTTCTGGAAAAATAGTAGATCTCGTAGGGAAATCCTGCCACAGTTTTCCGGTTATACAAAGAATATACAATCTTTCTCTTGCTTAGATTTCTACGGATCAGCCGATCCTTATTTTTTGCCTCTATATGTGCATCAAAATATTTCGTTCATGATTGTTTACCAGTTTCGTAAATATAACAGCCAGTGCATCTTCATCCGTCGGCCCTTCTACAAGAAACAGAATAACTTTTTTAGTCATTAGCACGTATCCTTCCTGCCCGCCTCATAGCAAGCTCCATCTCATATATATTTGTTTCATTGTAGAGCTTTTCTTTTTGCCCGCCAAGCTTGATCGTCCGTAAATAAGATAACCGGGTATTTTGCGTATTTTTGATATAAGTAGATTTTATATAGCAATTCTCAGGATTCACAGTCGTATAAAGCAGAGAATCGTTTTCAAGGATCTCCAATGGGCGTAAGTTATGTGATGTAAAGATCAATTGTCCTTTAGCTTTATCCTGCATAACTTCCAGGCATTCTCCCAGCAAATACTCATAAATACCAGAATCCAGCTCGTCTACCACAAGGCAATAAGACTCCCTGTTATAGCAGGCAACTAAATTACTGCAAATAGAAATCAGCTTCTTTATTCCTGCGGATTCATACAAAAGCGGAATCCGGTTCTCTCCACGCATGGCAATGATTTCAAACTGCACTCCGTCTTTTCCTTCCTTCAATAGCTTATCAAACGCATTATAAATTTCTATATTGATCTCAGGTATTAATGATTTCATTACAATATTGATCTGCTTGATCGTATTTGCTACATAAGGAAAAACTTCTTTTGGCACCACATTTATATCTGTGAAGCGTAAGAAGATGCCTTCGCCTTTTTTTGGTATCGTATCCGGCCAGTCAATATTAACGGGCATATTTTCCAGATTTAAGGATAAATAACCGTATTGCGCGTTTTCAACAACAGCAAGATCATAAATTCCATATTTCTGAAAACACTGACTCAGTAGAGAAAGCAATGCAGCCTCACCTTCAGTTTTTTCAAAGACTTCCTGTGCTTTTCTTGAAAATAAAAAGGAACTTACCTCCGGAACACCCTTTTCCTCATTATAGTTCTGTGTTGCCTGCTCTGCGACTCCAAGTGCAATAACATTCTGGATATCCTTAGAAAAACGCTCATACAATTTCAACGGACGAAAAAGCTCTTTCCTGCCTTTGTGGTAATCAAAAACAGGTGTGATCCGTTTTCCTTCGGACATTTCTCTCTGGCTGAATTTTTCTTTACTGATGCAGAAGCTCTTCTTACCGTTTTTCAGCAGTTCAATTTCATATTCTACCAGATAGCATTTTTCTTCGATTTTCAGCTCAAAGCGATACTTTACAGAGGAGGTATTACTTGCTTCATTTATATAATAATAAAAATTTGACGGGATCTGACGTCCGGAAAGAAGATATTTCAGCAATACCATACAGTCCACAACTACTGTTTTTCCAGATCCATTGGCTCCGTAGATTCCTAAAATGCTTCCCTTTTTATTTTGGGGCATTTCAATTTCACCGTGTATCACGTTTTTTATGTTGCTTATCTCCATTCCCCAAAGCCGAATAACGTATTTCATCTCTATCACACCTCCTTTCAGCTTCATTCACCTGTACTCAGTATATCTTATTATATCTCAAAAAATCAATTCTTATTCTATTTTTGTTAATTTCTTTAACATTATTTGAATTATTTTTTAAAAACAAATATTCTACTTGCAGTAAACATGTTCATTTCTAAGGGGATAACGGATAATTCTTAATTATTTTACATTTAAAAGCAACCTTACACTAAATAAATGATACACCAATTATAGTTTTAAGAAAGACGAGGGAGAATTTACAAATATGACTTGTCATTTACCAGATGATTTAATTGTTCTGATATCCGGTGTTCCGGGAGCAGGAAAAACAACAATATCGTATGAACTTCTTAAAATTCACACGGAAATCAGGCTCATCGAAGAAACGGATATAATTAGAGATATATTAAGAGGGTATAATATTTATTTAAAGGAAACTTGCAACTTTGAATTTGATAAGGTCTGTTCACATGACATTTTTTTGACTTATGATATGGCAAAAGAACAATGTAAAATAATGAAAGAATCTATTTTAAATATTATAAAACGCCAACAACGAAAAAAAATTCCTACTATAATCAATGGCGTACATATTATTCCAGAGGAATTATATTTATGCACGCCATATCAAAATATAGTTTATATTAATCTATATGTAAACTCTGAAAATGCATTGTGGAATCGACTTAAAAATCGAAATCCTGAAAAATACAAATCAGAATGTATACCATTATTATATCAAACTAACACTGATTTAAATAACAGTATCCATCGTATACCAACTAATATATGTAAAGTATACTCAATTGATGTAAGTAATAAAACCATTTATGAAACACTTTCAGATATCCATAAAATTTTTATAAATCTGTATGGTAATTAGAACAAATTTATAGCTTCATTCCAAATGTTAGAAAATTTGCGAATACACTCTTGACCTCGTGGGGAAGATGCGCTAAAAATCTCAAATTTTGTATCTGTCATAAGCTGGGGATACCCGTTTTCATCAAAATGAGGTTTTGCGTAAATGATGCAATTATCCAAGCGTATAATAATTTCTTCTCTTCTATTTGAGTACATGCGAAAACATTTTTGTAAGAGTTGATTATCACCTATTTGATATTTGGCGCGTTTAATTGTTGCTTTGAGCTCCGGCAAAAATATATCTTGTTGTTTATGAGCATGCTTCACTTCATCCGAATTGGGGTTTAAAAACAAACAACGAAAATCGATTCCAAACATTTGATTATTTAGTGATTTTTCTTCCAAATAATCAAATAATTCCTTGAAATTTCCACCAAATAATTTCATGTTTTTTCTTCCGTATATCCATAAATATTTTCCTGTATACATAAAAGATTGTATTATGGCCTTCCATAATTCAAATGTTTCAAATCCGGTTAGAAAATAGGCAGTTTTATTTCTGTATATAGGGCTTTCAATTCTAAATGTATTATTTGAAATAAGTAAATCAACAAAATCTTCGCATTGAGCATCAACTTTACGATATTTTTCTCGAATTTCATCAATTCTTTTAATAAAATTTGAAAGTAATTCTCTAGTATAAACGGAATCACATAAATTAAAACAATTTATAAATGATTCTTCAAAACTTATACTATTGATATTTATTTCTCTCGCAATATTCATAGGATTATCAATCCAAGAGTGCCAGTTGGGATCTTCATCAAATAATAGTGGAATTACCATTTTGTTTTGACCGCACGCATATCCGGCTTCATATAGTAGCCATGGAGATTTTTTGTTATCACGAGTGAAACACAACAATACTTTATCACATTCAGAAATTTTTTGAATAATTTTTTCTTGAACTTTTTCACCTGCTGAAATGTTATCCTCAGACATAAAAATATTCAAATGAGGATTCAGAGTTTCTAATAAATTTTTCACTTCAAAAGCAAATTCTCTACTTTTGGATTTAGACCAGCTAATAAATATATTATCTGACATAAAAAATGTCATCCTCCTTCAAAATACAATTTTTATTATTTAATAATATTCTGTAATTGAGCTATGGCTTAGATATCTGGGTACAGATAATTAAGAATTATCATATATATTATATCAAATCCTTCCATTCTTTTCCATAAAATTCCTTCCAAATCCAAGAAACTCTAGTTATTTTTATCTTGTAAACTGTATTTGGAATTTCCTTATAATATTTTGTACGCAAAAAAGACCGCCTTCTTTAGCCGATCTCCATTCCGCATACGTAGCTTTTATATGTTTCTTACGCTGCTCCTATAATCTTCATATTATTCTGTGGGTGCATATCCCGTAAGATTTCTGCCTGTTTTCTGGCTGCCACATGAATATAGATCTGTGTTGTCTTTATGGAAGAATGCCCCAGTATCCGCTGTACACAGCTTATGTCCACTCCTTCCTCAATCAGATATGTTGCAAATGAATGTCTGAACATATGCGGTGTGATATTTCTTTCTATTCCAGCCTGAGCTGTATATTTTTTTAGCATCAGTCGAATGGACTGTTCCGTATACCGGTTGCCCCTGCCATTTACAAAAAAATATCCACTTTTTTTAATCGCCGCTCTGTTTTCAGCATAATATTTCCGCAAAATATTCAACACTGAGGTACTGCCAATCTGAACATATCTTTCTTTCGCTCCTTTTCCCATGAGTTGAATCAGCCCAGTATTCAGATTCACATTTTCTGCCCGTATATTTGATATTTCATAAACTCTGGCCCCGGTTGCAAAGAAAAGCTCGATTACTGCCACATCTCTCAGGCAATATTTATAAACCGTCTCCGATGCCTGCTGCAGACAGCCATACATATGGTTTAATAAATGTTCAATCTCTTCACGCGGTATAATTCTCGGAAGAATCAAATTTTCCTTAAATTTGACTTTTATTTTTCGAAATGGACTTTCTTTAATCAATTCATTCTCTTCCAAATAACTATAATATGCTTTGACAGAGGCTATTTTGCGTTTCACTGTTTTTTGCTTATATTTTTTATGTAATTCTGTAATATATTCCTCAATCTTCTCTTTGTCGGGCTCTTCGCAAGCAACAAAAGTAAAATACTGATTGAGATCAATTCGATATGCTTTTACTGTTTTCTGATCCAGTTCCTTTCTATATGTGCAATATTCCAGATACGGTACTAATTTATCCTGCAATCTCATTTTTCGTTCTCCCCTACGTTTTTTAACATTCTCCATATCATACTACCATTTCACCAGAATATTTTCAGAAATTTTACAAACAAAAAGACAGACATATTCCATATCATATTTTCTTAAAAATAAAAAGTACAGCCTTTCGGTTCATCCAATTAGCTGTACTCGCATTTCTTATCTAGTTTTATGGTAGTATTCTTCAGAATATTGCTCAGAAAAATCTCCAACATTCAGATGATGTAACGTTAAAAATTCATGTAAAGTATCATCAGATATCTCATCCAGGAAAAACGGTTTTAATTCTTTAATAAACCCTTTTATCTGATCCTTCAGGATCTTAAGTTTATTTGGACGAATTATCTTAACTTTATGTGTAAAATCTCCCTCATAAGAAAGTGTCTTTGTCGAAATAATCATAAATCTGTCTACATTTGCATTTGGGCCATATTGATCTTCAAACCATGCACAATGGTTATTCATTTGTCCCGCCTCATGTTTCGTGATTTCCTGACGGGTTCCGGACACCTCACTTTTGCATTCAAATAATAAATAATGATCATTCGAACCACACCAAAGATTATCAGGTCCCTTCCGAATTTCTTTATCTGGACGCTGGCTGACATAGCCAAGTAAAGCGCCAATATCTTTTAATGCAGCTTCAAATTTAGTAGCTTCAATACCAAAAGACAAATTATCTAATGTCGCATTAACTGACAAAAACAATTCACTATAATCTGAAAATTTCCGCATATATGTTCTGATATTATTTAGGCGGTCTTGGTGTATATAAGAAATTTTTGTATAATCAATTCCTGTACTCGGTTTTAAAAGCTGTGTATTTTTCTTAAATGCACTTTTTTGAATTTTAATCGATTCTGCAATACTTGTCGGATATGTATATCTTGCTAATTGCTGTAAATACCAACCCTTTTCTGTGTCATCAACATTAAGCCCATCAATCAATCGCTGCATGGAAGAAATAGCTTTCTCATACTCACCTTCACAAAAAAATTGTTCTGCCTGCCGTTCTTTTAAAAGCCTGTCATATACCTGTGATTCTGCATTATCTTCTGCAATCGTATCCATTTCAGAAGCATAATATTCTTTCCAGCCTTCATCACGCACTAACATCTGCTTTATCAAAGAAAGCACAACTTTTATAGGGCTTTCAGTTTTATCTTCTTTCGCCATGTCAGCAATTTCGATGCCAATGTCAATTTGTTTTCTCGTTTGTGGTGAAAAGAATTTATTAGTTGCAATACTCCGCATAAACCGAACCAATTCTGAGCCAATTATTAAAATGGCGCAATAATCTTTTTCACCACGGACACCTCTGCCAATACCCTGTTCAATTTTTTGAGCTATCCGTTTATTGATCAGTTCACTATTTGGACACGCCTGTTCTTCATAGCGATCTGCCAAGCTATCAAAATACGGAAGGCTATCCATAATCAGTATTCGACAACTTTCATCAGGCAAGTCAATGCTATCGATAGGGCAATCATAACAAAAGAATTATCGGACACATGGCTGTCTTATCATGCAGATGAAGCAAAATCGCGCCGTGCAATGCGGCAACTGGCCCAGTACATGAATTCACAGGGCAGTGAATAAAGGATGTTCCGCTGGCACCTGTAATAACAGGTTGGCTGCGATTAGATCTTATTTATGGTACGTAGCTGATGGCGAAATATCGATGCAGTCAATCGCTCTTGGGGCTTCAAAGGTCACATTTATTAAGGGAACACAAAAGGTGAAGGAAACAATAAAGCCAGATGATCTTGCAGCCTTGCTGGCTGCCCCTTCCGACAGATCAAAAATAGGAATACGGGACAAGACTATACTGATTCTTCTGTACGATTCGGCTATAAGAGTATCTGAACTGCGAGAGTTAACTCTTGAATCTTTGAAGCTAAATGAAACGATACCTTATATCCGAGTTCATGGAAAAGGTGATAAGGAAAGAATTGTATCAATAACAGACAAAACTGTCGAGCACTTAAAAAGATGCATAAAGATCTATCATTCGGAAACAAACGGTGATTATCCCCTGTTTTATACAGTGATCAAAGGAAATCTGTCTGCTATGTCAACCGGAAATGTAGAAAGAATACTGAACAAGTATGCAGAAAAAATAAGACCTGATCATCCTGGACTTCCGCAAAAGCTGTATCCACATATGCTCCGAAGAACCAGGGCTTGTGGACTGTATCAAAATGGAGTTGAACTTGAACTTGTATCCCGAATACTGGGACATACTTCCACTCAAACGACCCGTATATACGCATCTCCATCAATTGAAATGCTGAAAAAGGCCATGGAAAACAATAGTGTTGATGTATCTGAAACAGCTGAATGGCTAGATGATGAGGAAGAATTAGCTAGGATCTGTGGAATAAGATAATAATTATCCTCAGCTTTGAGAGTATTTTCACAATAATTATAGGGAATCAATGAAAAGCTGAGGATAAAAATATGCTGAGGATAATCCCATCGCCAGATACACCTTTTTAAATCCGGAAGCATCTGCATCATTCAGCATGGGTAAAAGCCTTTATGAGATGGCAGAGCATTTCCGGTGAAGTACCGGAAAATATCTCAGCTGACAGTCCCCTGGTATTTTTAATACGGATCATTGGCAGAGTTCCTGCCGAAATGCATGTACCGGATTCTTTTGGAGTATCTATTTTCTTTGGATCTGGTGCAGGTGCGGGCAGTTCCACAAAAGCAGTGGTTTCTGTGTCCTGCATCTGATCCAGGCATATCTGCCTGACACACCGGAGACGGTAATAATAGTTGGCTTTTGTAAGATTATTTTGGGTACACCAGGTTTCAACATCCATCCCTTTGGGACGGTTCTGACAATTCCGGATCTGTTCTGCCCATTGTCTGATCCTGACCTGCTGAGCTACAAGGCTGGTTTGCGTAGCCATAATATTCCTCCTCTGAATCATAGTCAGTTAAAAAAGTTAAGTACTAAACTTTTTTGACTATGTTATTTTGTTGAGTATGATTATGGCATAACTTGAAGTGAATAAAAAGGTACTCAGGTTCTACCGTTTACCTAATATCCAGTAACATAGATGTATATGAATGAGTTAAAGTATTAATCTCGTCTTCCGTTTGGCAGCTTTCTAGCGTTTCCTCTACAATTTCCATTAATTGTTCTGCAAATGACTTATTCTTTTCTATTGCAAACTTCTAATATACTATGTGATACAATCTCAGAGGGAACATAAGCCCCTGTTCATATGGTATTACACGATATGTATTTTCTTCATCACAATTAATCACAGGATTAAATCAGGAAAAATCAACATGATTATATTATATCCTCAGAATCTGCTTTTTTCCAGCAAAATAACGCCCCAGCCATAAAGCCAGAGCGTTACATACTTTCCATGTCAAATTACCTTAAACTTTTTCTGTGCCATCGACTTTTCCTTTATAATTTATCAGTCTCCAAAATTTCTTTTTTCGAATCTTAATTTTCTGCTCTTCAGCACTATATTCAGCTTGATAAAAAGTAAAATCTGATAATTCGTCCTTATGCTTTATCAGCTTATCCAGAATCTGTTTTTTATCATATTCACTGGTTCTGATTCCAAAGATAACACCTTTCAAAAGGTTCCAATCAAATGACATATTCTGCTTTTGAGGAACATCAAATTCACCAAATGTATTTGACACAGCTACCCTAAATTCCTTTTCATGTTCCCAGTTTTTTGTCTTGCGATAGGTTTTCGCATCATAGATCTTCCAGTAACGTTTTCTCCATTCCTCTACATCAGAAAATGCTTCATAACAGGAACTGACGCCGTCTACTCCAAGTAACCATTCTCTTATTTGAACCATAGTCAATCGTCCTAATGTCTGGAAAAAATTACATTCAATGGACTCTCCACCATAAGAAATTGCTCTTACATCAAGAGGAATATGTCGCCCTCCTACCTTAAGTTTTGCCTCGTCACCTGTATCATAAATCAGACATACACCCTTATGACAATCTGCATAGTTTCCCCACATAGCAGAATTATCATTTTTTTTAGAAAAACAAACAACATAGCTTTTGGGGTATATCATATCCCTCAACTGAGCCACAAACACTTTTGGAAAATCAGCCATAACAATTAACCACTTTCTATGCTGTTGAACTACTGAATTGCCATCATTATCATATATTTGTTCTTCAGAGCCTTTACCATGAAGAAATATGTCGTTTTCTGCACCTTTCATTATATAGGAGAATTCCTTCATTTCCTCGAATATTTCTTCCATAGATTCAATTGTCTGGACACGCATTTTTTCATTAGAAAAGACTTTCTTTATTGCATCTACTAATTTTTCCACAGAAAGTGAAAAATTAAGAAGTTTAATCTGTTTCTCAGCTTCCTCTGCAGGTACAAATTTATTTTTCTTAAATTCTTCCAGACACCTAATTAGTGCATTATTATGAATATAAAAAAGAATATATTGAAGTTCCTTTTCTGATACTTTCAAACAATTGTCACCATAAACTCCTGCCAGATTTTGTACATCTGTATCCGTTATGAACTCTTCTCCTAATTTCAATAAAATTTTCTCAAAAAAGTTATTTTTATAGCAATGAACATCTGCAACCAAAGTACCATGATATAACGTTTCATCATCGGCTTTCAGAATATAGAGTTTCAATGCACGCGCTACGCTATATATATAATGTCTGAACAATCCCTCCCAGGCCATCTTATCTCCCTGCCAGAAAACACGTACAAACCCTTCCAACGGATCATTTAACTCTTCTTTCGATGCAAAATGAAAAGTGCCATTTTCAATTTCTAATAATGCACTGCTTATTGAACGGTAGTGGTATAATTTCATTTTTTCCTTCTTTCGATAAATTATTCAAATAGTTATGATGAAGTCTGCTCTTCATAAACCATGGATTGACATGCAGCTTCCTATACGAAAGCTTAATACCTATCTTCTATTTTTTCTTTGTGAATATCCATTTAGGTATTATTACCGTCTCATAACCAACTCTCTCACTTCGAACATGTAGTAAAAAATCTATCGTACCAGATAAGGAATGTTAAAACTGTCCAGATTTTACGGCTGTTATCTGCTTTTTTATCTTTATGGTCGTTCAGGAGCTGGAGCAGTTTCTCTGTATGGAAAAATTCTTCTGCTTCTTTCGAGGTAAATAAATCTGTTACCATCTGATACCAGTCATTCTGCCGCAGCCACACACGGATTGGAATGGGAAAACCAAGTTTCTTCCGTTCATTGGTTTCCTGTGGAAGAAATTCTGAAACAGCTTTACGGAAAATATATTTGGTTGTACCTGCTGCAATCTTGGCTTCTTTCGGAAGCTTTGCTGCAAAGTTAAAAACTTCTTTATCCAGAAATGGTACCCTGACTTCCAGGGAATGTGCCATGCTCATTTTATCTGCTTTCTGCAAAATATCGCCAGGAAGCCAGTAGTTCAGATCTATAGACTGCATTTTTTCCATGTCTTGAAGTGAGCCTCTGTTTTCTGACTCAAGCTCTTCATAAAATTGACTTAAATATTCCTGCGTGGAAGGTCCTGTTACTTTATTTTTCAAAATCTGTGCTTTCTCTTTTTCACAGTAAATATATGCATTTCCGATGAAGCGTTCTTCTACTTTCATTCCTGCGCGGATAAGGAAATCCCGTCCTTTCACATCTGGCAGCTTTGCAGCCAGTTTTCTGACAGCGCGTCTGAGCACGAACGGAATCCAGGCAACTTTCTTTAATGCTTCAGGCTCTCTGTAAATATTGTATCCACCGAAAAGTTCATCTGCGCCTTCCCCGGAAAGGACTACCTTAACATGTCCGGCAGCCTCCTTGGAAAGAAAATAAAGTGCAACTGCAGAGGCATCCCCAAGTGGTTCATCCATATGATACATCACATCTGGAAGGGCGTCCCAGAATTCCTGCTTGGATATGATTTTCACATGGTGTTTCAAGCCTGCTTTTTCTGCCACTTTGGCAGCTTTGTTTACTTCACTATATCGGTCTCCCTCATCAAATCCCACTGTGAATGCCTGATCTGCGCCGGAGGCAGAAGCCAGATACCCGGAGTCCACTCCCCCGGATAAAAACGCGCCGACTTCCACATCGCTTAACATGTGGTGCTTCACCGAATCCTTTAAAATCTCTGCAAGCTGGCTCCGCAGCTGATCCATATTCGTCTTACGGTTCCACTTGCCAGGTGTAAGCTTTGTTTTGAAATAAGTCTTTATTTCATAGTTTCCGTTTTTATATAAAAGCATATGTCCGGGCATAAGTTTATAGATTCCCTTAAAAAAGGTCTCTTCCAGAGGGGCATATTGAAATGACAAATACTGCTCTAGGGCCTTCTGATTTACTTTTCTTTCATAGCCTGGAAATGCAAGAATACTCTTAATTTCAGAAGCAAATACAAAGTGTCCATCTATTTCGGCATAGTACACAGGCTTAATTCCAAAGAAATCCCTTGCAAGCATCAAAGTCTGCTCTTTTTCATTCCATACTGCAAACCCAAACATTCCCCTGAGCTTATCCAGTGCCTTCTCCCCATACTGTTGAATGGTATTTACCAGAACTTCCGTGTCAGAATGGGTACAGAAAGAAATGCCGGAAGCCTCAAGTTCTGCCCGCAGTTCCTTATAATCATAGATTTCCCCATTAAAAACAATATGCAGGTTTCCGTCCGCACTTTCCATAGGCTGCTGCCCATCTTCTAAATCAATAATACTAAGTCTTCGAAAGCCCAGCGTAATCTTCTCCCTGCAAAAAGAGCCTTCACTATCCGGGCCTCTATGTTCAATGGCCTTCATCATCCTTTCAATTACTGTCTTCTGATCCTGTCTGTAACCTGTAAATCCACAAATCCCGCACATTTTTTCCTCCGTATCCATTTGATGTAGTTTAGACACTGCAACGACTTTTGTTACAGTCCAAAATTATTTTTACCGATATTTTATCATAAAAATGTCTGTTTGTTGTAAAATAAAAATGTCTTTCTTATCAAATACTTATATTTCAAAATAGCTTTTATATCTCATATAACATTTTATAAAAAAAGAAATGTTTTCCATTCCCTTATTTGCTTACGGAAAACGTTTCTTTTCATTTACTCTTCATGAAGATTTCCGTTCTCATCGATCCAGGTTCCGTCTCCGTTATTGTAAAGGACTCTGGATTCTTCATCACCTTCACCTGCTGCTACAATTTCCATTCTGTTCATCAGAGGTGTATTATTCCAAAGAACAAGCATAATATCCAGTTCTGATTCTGGAAGTCTCTGATATGTTTTTTTCACGCTCTCATTCTCCCTCTTTCTACAAATGTAGGAACGATTTTATTATATCATATCAGTCTATTTCTGTATAGCTGTTTCCATTCTCATCAGAGATTTCGCTTTTAGTTTGTTACTGTTCAAAGGTATGTATAAGTCATTGTAAAAAGTGACGAAATTATTTTCTTTATTTTGTGGATAATTATCTTCAGCAGAAAAAACTGTATTTATAGTTTTTTCTGCTGTTCTTTTTCACAAAAGTTATACACCGAATCCTATCCATTCTTTCAGACAGAGGCCTTATATCTACTCATTTCCAATCTTATAATGGAGATTTATCCACAGTCAGATTGCCCAATGGGTCATTTCCGGAAATTCGCTTTTTTCCTGCATTTCTGCTATACTTTTTTCAAGAAAGAGAGGTTGTTTTTATGGAGATTGATTTTATACAGGAACTAAAAAAACGTGATGAACTTCTTGACGGCTATCTCAGGCAGATCGAGATCCAGGAGAAATTCATCCAGAAACAGAAAGAGCTGATCGAATATCTCGAGGATCATATCTCAAAGATCACAGATATCGTCAGCAGTGTTTAGCAGGACTGTACCGGAGGAAAACGTATGCCTGATACTTATGATCATATCACTCTCATGTGTCGGCTGAAAGCTGCACAACGCAGAAACAAAGAACTGGAATCTGGTGAAAGATATATCCAGTTAGAAGAACTTCATCAGAAAGAGTACAACGTTTATGAACATAAGATTGAGAAGCTGAAAAAAGAACTTGCAGATGCGTACAAAGAAACGATCCGTGTGCGCAATTACTGGTTTCAGGTACTGGAGGATATGCTCCGGGAGTTTGAAAAGGCACAAAAAAGGTCCGCGCAGGAACTCCGAAAAATGGAGATCCGTGCACTGAATGCAGAAAAACAAAGAGATGATGCACTGGATAAAGCAGCCGTTTTCAGACATCAGTTTTATGAAACGGCATCCAGACTGGAAGAAGAACAGGGCATTTCTGTCCGACCTGACGGGTGGAAAACTGAATATTTCCAAAGGCATGATAAGCAGACTAAACCGGGAGTTTGCTTTAAAAACTGAACCTGAACGCAGGTCTGCCTATGCAGATATGCTGCTTTCCCCTGTTATGCATACAGATTGTACAAATGCCAGGGAAAACGGAAAGAGCTGCCAGGCATATGTCTGTGCAACACCGGACGGAAAAGCCCTGTACTTTGCCCGCGAGAAAAAGGGACACGAAGGAGTAAAGGGTACGGTTACAGAAGACTATCAGGGGATCCTTGTCCATGACCATGATATTACCTTTTATAATTATGGAGCAGATCATCAGGAATGCCTTGCCCATGTACTGCGGTATCTGAAAGCCAGCATAGAGAACGAGCCAAACCGTACCTGGAATAAAAAAATGCATGCATTGGTGCAGGAAATGGTCCACTTCCGAAATGGATGCCGGCAGCCACACGGACCAGATCCGGAAATAGTCTCATCCCATATTTTCCTGCGGCACTCATCTTGCTTTTTTTAATCATCTTTATAATAATCAGCTACCTCGATCATGCCACGGATTCCGTTAATAGGAGTTCGGATATCATGACTCATTCGCTGCAGAAATTCTGTTTTTGCATTATTTGCCATGTCAGCCCTCTGAGCTTCTTGCAAAAGTTTCTGCTTATAGGCTTCTTCCTGCATCATCTGAATCTTCAACAATTGCGCATTTGATCTCCTGCGGAAGGCAAATACGGAAGCAACCACAAAGATATACAACAGTAACACGACCAACAGGTTTTTAAAAACAGAAGCAAACGCCATTTGCTCATCTATAAACATATAAACATAATAATCACGCCCCTTAGTCATTCTGCCAATATATCTACATTTTCTGTCTGAAACACGGACCAGTTTGTTAGCTGGTTTCTGTTTTACCTGTTGGATAATATTAATACCTTCAGAGCTCAGTCCAATCAGATTTTCGTCGTTTGAAGCAACCACATTTTTTCCATCTGTTACAACAATCATTCCGCTGGAATATGTATCATAGCCACTAAAAAGGCTCTGGATCGTAAGATTATAGTTTCTGGCATACTCAGCCGTTGTATGATAAAAAGTAATAATTATGCCTTTTTCGTCAGAACGTCCATATGCAGCCAGATCCACCTGTGATCCATCCTCAAGAACGATACTTGCAGCATATGTTTTTCGGGGATAAGCAACTACATCAAGTACTGTTTTCTTTTGAATCTCATTCTGTAAAGCCCGGGAATTAAGATTGTCTGTACTGTATTCACATTTTACCTTTCCGTTTACATCAAGTATAATAATTCCGGTAAGTTTCTGCTCCTCTGCATATGTTTTCAGCTTATCCTTCGTAACTTCATCCTTTGTATACGTCAGATTACGATTAACCTGCTGAGCATTTTCAATTGCACGCATTAAACCTTTTGTTTGGGATGCTTCATTATATCTGTTATAAATATAACATTGTTCTTTCACATATTTCAGAGTCTCGTCCATTTGCCTGGCAACTGCTTTTATATCGGTTTTTACAGAATAAACTATAGTTATCAGAAACAGAAGCAGTCCTGTAGTAATAATGATGATTTGAATCTGCCGTCTGGACAGTTTAGTTATTTTCAATTTTGTCCACCTCCAGATATCCACTGGTTTCGGGAAGATATTTTTTTAGAATTTTCTCTTCACTTCCATCTTTTCTCATTTCTTTAAAGATTTCTGTGAGTTTTTCCGGAAGTTCACTATCCGTGTTTTCAGGAAAAGCTACTCCAATTCCTGTAGTCAGGATAGCTTCGTCCAGGATTCTTATCTTTGCCCCGTAATCTTTTATATACTATTGTACGGAGGTTTCATGAGCTGCTATGGCATCAACATAACCTTTTCCAAGAGAGGTAAAAAGCAGTTTTCGGTTTTCTAAGCTATACACATCTTTTACCAATGGAATAGCAGGATTCATCCTGTTAAGAAAGATATCCTCAGGCTTTGTGGAAGCCTGTACTGCGATTACTTTTCCCGACAGATCACTAAGCTTCTTTATATTACTGTTTTCATTGACTGCAACGACCTGCCGGCTCACCATATATGGACCTGCCCACTTATAATCATTCTCCCGGCCATCCATGGAAAAGCACCCCCATAAACAGTCTATCTCCTTATTTTCCAGGTCTTTATCTTTATCATCCCATACAATCTTTGTAAATACCGGCTTATAACCAAGGCGCCCCAGAGCTTCATTTGCAATGTCAACATCAATCCCTGCCGGTTCCCCATTTTCATCGGAATAATTAAAAGGTGGAAAATCGTCACTTCCAATGATTATCTCTGGCATATTTTCCTGTGAAGATGTACTTTTCTGTGTTGTAACTGAACATCCTGATATCAGTAATATCCCAAAAGCAAACAAAAACGGTATTACTGCCATGTACTTAGATTTCATGCTATGTACCTCAACAATTTTCTCTGATTTTTTTGGATTTTACGTCATTATAATAACTCTGTTTATACTGAATTTACATAAAAGATATAATACAAAACATGCACAAAATTTTAAAAAGAACAGGTGATTTTTCAAGTGGATCATGTTATGTAGATTTCACTCAGAGTAGTACTCCTTCACTTTCCCTCTGAAACTCCATCTTCATTTTTACTTTTGCCAGTTTTATTTCCGGTATTCCTTCAGAAATGGACATAAAAAGCGCCATAGGTTTTTTCCAATGCCTATGGCGTGTAAATAATTTTCTACTCTGCGGATACCTTGTTTATGATTGTCTGCCTGAGCAGGCGTCTATGCCAACAGATTTCTCTATACTTTTGAAATTTTATGATACTCTTTTTTCTCTGGAAAATACAAAACTATACAATAAGTTAAATCGTCTGCGTTAACTTCCATTCGCCCATCCATCTGCTCCATCATAATAGAAATATTGTGCAACCCAATCCCTGTTTTTTGATGCTCAGAATCAAACCTGGTAATACTATTTTGAATACTGATTCCTACTTCTTCATTCCCATAACAAAGCTGTATACATACCTCATTTTCATGTTTTCCATATTTTTCAATATTAGAAATAATATTATTCATAATTCTGCCAATAAAATCTGTATTTATACATACAGATATCTGTCTCCACTCCAACCGATCTGTATTTACTTTAAATCCTTCATATTCCAGTAAAGCACACAGTTCAGAAAGATAATCACCAAAAGCACACATAATATCTTCTGCAGGTTCCAGTTCTATATGGTGTCGTGAATTTACAAAAAAATATTCAAACATCTGCTCCGACAAATCTCTGATCTGAAGTACACGATCAAAGGCTTTATTTATATATTCCTGAGTAACCGCACCTTCTTTTTGCTGCTTTTTTAGAATCTCAAGATATGCCATCAAACCAGTCAGAGGAGTACGCAGATCATGTGACATTCCTAACACCAGCTTCTCCTGTGCACTCTTCAGGTCATACTCTATCTGCTCTTTTTTCACCAATGTTTGTCTCATATGTTCCAGTCCACTGGCTAACTGTGCAATTTCATCTGTTCCCTGAACAGTTACATTCCCCTGCAAATTTCCTCTGCTGATTATATTTACCTCTTTCATAAGGCATTGTATATATTTTACATTCTCATACATTCCAGATACAACAATTCCAATACACGCCGCGACTCCAAGTACAACAGAAAAGACCATCAATATGTTAAAATATTTATCCGCTGTTCCTTCATATATATATACATCTGCCGTTCCATCCTTAAATGAAATTCTGTGGTACATTCTCCATGTCAGATTTGGTATTTCTCTGCTGCCATACATAATTTTTCCGTTGTAGGAAATATCAAACAACAGCCATTTTCCCCTTGAAATCGTGAAGTCATCAATATTTCGTTCTGTACCCCATTTTTTCAACATTTTATAATCAGATGCACTCAACTTATTTTGTGTAACATACTCCTGAAGTTCTTCTGCACGTTCTGTCTCTTCAGCATAAACATATCCTGTACGAAAGAAAAAGCGTTGCAGTAACCCCTTTCCCCCGAAATATGTCACGCTTAACACTAATAAACCTGCTAATAACCCCTGCATAAGATAGCAAATTATCTTGCCTGTCAAACTATTTCCGCAAATTTTATCCAAGGCGATATCCCTTTCCCCATACGGTTTGAATCATCTTTGGCTTTTGTGGATCATCTTCGATTTTCATTCGTAATCTTCGGATATGCACCATAACAGTATTTCCAGATGAATATAAGAACGGCTCCTCCCACAAACTCTCATAAAGATTTTTTACCGAGAATACCTTTTTCGGGTTTTCCATCATAAGCAATAAGATTCTGTATTCCATTTCTCTGAGACTGATTTCCTTTTCATTGCGGAATACCTCATTACATTGAGTATTCACTTTTACTTTTCCATATTCAATCCAATGTTCTTTTGTCTTCTCACCTTGTAATGTCTGACTATATACATGATATCTTCGTAGTAACGCTTTAACCCGGGCAAGAAGTTCCGCATACGAAAATGGTTTCACGAGATAGTCATCACCTCCTGCCATAAGTCCGAGTAATTTATCAGATTCCTGACTTTTGGCTGTCAGAAACAACACTGGAACATGTGAGATTTTTCGAATTTCTTCACAAGTTTTTATCCCGGATATTCCCGGCATCATAATATCAAGAATAACAAGGTCAATATCATCTGATACTTTTTTCAAACACTGATATCCATCCTCTGCTTCCTGAACAATATATCCCTCACCTTCAAGAAGTATCCTCACTCCTTCTCTAATTGCTGCATCATCTTCTACAACCAAAATATGATTATCCATTTTCATCCTTTCGTCTTCTAAACTGCATATACCCATATTTGCTGACATTGAGAAATCAGGGTCGTATATTCCCATTTTTTTGAACTGTTTGTATAGCTGAATGGATCGTTTACAGAAAATTTCTTTCTGGAATAATCATAAATAACAATAAAATGCCCTGAATTTGTAAAATCTCCGGGACCCATAGCACAGATTATCAGATTTCCATCTTTAAGTCTGTCGGCCATTTCCTGTTCTCCCAGCATATCAAATTGCGAAGCAATTACACCGTAATCCAAAGCAGCTTCTCTCATGAATTTCCAGGATGTTCCAATACCCTCTACATAATATCCCTCGTTCATGGATTTTTGCGCAAGCACAGGTGGTGTTGCCTCTGTATTTCTGGTTAAACTGTATATTACCATTGCCATGCACGTCGGACCACATCCGGAAATTCCTATATCACTTGTTCCATAAGGTTCATATCCCCATCTTTTATCCCATTGAATAAATAAAGGAACTTTTTTCTTCCGTTCCTCAAATGTAAGTCCTTCAGAAGACTTCTTATGTACATCATTGTATCCTTCGACAAATTCCAGCATTTCCGGATTTCTTTTTAAATCCTCTAAAAGAATATCCGGATAATTTTCTGTATGTAAAAATATCTTCTTCCACTCTGCACTTTCCATTATCTGTTTTTTGTAAGCGTCTGTCAATATAATACCCTCTTCAGTTTTTTTCGCTCTTACTGTCACAACTATCCATGCTGCCAGAATTAAAATCAGAAGAATAATTTTACTACAACTTTTTCCCATATGTTTTTTTCTTTTTTTCATCATAAATCACCATTAATATGATCCCGGTAAATCCTGCCATTGTTGGAATTGAAGCTGTAAACCCTACCGAACCATTAATTCCTGTAAGCAACATATTTTTACTATTTACAGTATACATCCATATTGCAGGAAAGTTCTGTGCCACGTCAATATGAAAAATCTGGCTTTCTCCTGATAGAATATTATACAGACAATGAATCATAACCGAAGACCATATAGAACCTGTCTGCTCTGTAACAAGTGCCAATGCAATTCCTGCAATTTCAACAGAAATAATCATCATAATTACTTTTTCTATATCAGAAGTATCAATCCCATCAAAATGATAAACAGCGAATAAAAAACTTGAAACAAACACTGCACATTTCTTTCCAAAAGTATTCTGAAGCAATCTTAAAATCATACCACGAAAGACAATTTCTTCTGTTACTGCCGCTTTAATACCTGATGATAAAATAGAAATTGTAACTACATCTATGATTTCTTTATATGTAAGGTTTCCTTTTTCAAATGTTCCCTTTGTAAAAAATATATAAAAAAGGCATATTAATACCGGCATTAATACCGCTGTTATACACCACTTTTTTTTCGGAAGCGGCATTCCTAAAAACAAATCCTGCATTTGAATTCTTATAATATACTTCGTATATAAATATATCATGGTCAGCAGGCTCAAAATCGCAAATGTCACATATAGAATTCTCACATATGGATTCTTCTCACATATCCCATATGCAAATGCTATACTAAATTCATCCGTAAGCTGAATAAGAATGAATGCTATTGCAATATGGAACGTACATTTTATTTTCATAAATGCTCCTTTACTTTTCTCCTCATGTATTATTTTCTAAGAGTTATCTCTTAGAATGTACTTATACAATAACATTTAATTCTTACCTGTTCATTTAACTGTACCTTAACTATTCTTAACTATCTTCAAGCAGATGCAAAGCCTATGACGAAAGCTTTGCCTTAGAAGCTATAGCATCATCCATGGTCATGTTTCCCATAAAATTTGTTTTTCATGTCTACCATCCGAATGCGTCCCGGATCAAAGCTCCGGTTTCTCCGTCTATATAAAACAATTCCTGTTCTTCTGGTGAATCCTTCCATTGGTAAGGACAGCAAAAACTCCATACAGGCCTGTAAACAATTCCATCTGTGGTTTCATCAATATAATATTTCAGACGAATTTTCGTAACTGGAATCGTGATTGGTTCTGTTTTTTCCGTCGTGTCCTCTTCCGTAAAAAATCCAATTTTTCCTTCTTTTACATATTGTCCCACCGATTTCATAATTTCTTCCATGGAAAGCATAGTAACTGTTTCTTTCTCTTTCACCTGAAGCGGGATCGGTATTTTGAAATAACAGTCTTCAAGCTTGAGACCAAATCCTGCGCTTCCCTGGTAATGATACTGGGAAAGTCCACCTGTCGGTATTCCATTCAACATAACTTCTGTGTCGTAATAATCATATCCTTCCGTCATGTTGCTAATTGATTTTCTTACAGAAGTTCCAGCTAAATCAGCTTTGGAAAACAGTTGATTTATAATATTTAATTTCTCATCTTCTGTATTCTCACCTAAAAATCCCAAATCTTTTTCACTTAATCCATCACACTCTATCATCCCATCCGAAATAAATAACTGCAGTCCTTTTTCTTTATTTTCCCAGACCGTTTCATCTGTTACAGATTTTTCCCATCCATCTTTCCCGCCAAACCAGGAGCAGATGTCTTTCTCTGATATATTGCATTTTTTCAGAACTCCCTTTGAAACGTCATCGGTATTTCCGGTAATATCAGCTTCTATCGTAAGGGTTCCTGATTTTCCCGGCAGAGAAGCTGTTACATGGTTTTCCTTTACCTGCAACATTGTTTTTTCCGGATCATATTTTTCATTTACACTCGTAGTATTTGACGAACTTTCCAAATCTGTTGTGTTCTGCGTACTCTCACCCGAAGATGGTTCTATTCCGGTGTCAGCAGCCTGCAATTTCCCTTCTTTTCTATATTTTTCAATGATATCCCTTACTTCATCCTTTAATGGGAGGGTTAACGTAAGGGTCTGAGGCGTATATCCTCTGTAAACGTCCTCCGCAGGAAGTGCATAAGAAACCCTTCCTTCTGAATCTGTAAAAGAACCAATTTTAAAAATCTTTTCGTAAGCTTCAGTGTCTTTCCAGGTATAATAAATCTTACCGTCATAAACAGGATATGCCTGAATAGTCATGGAAAGTTCTACTTCAGAATCTTCTTTTAATATTTTCTCAATCAAAGCGTCATCATACAAAGTAATATGCCCATAATAAAGATCTTCCCCTTCTATTTTATTTAAAGAAGCCAGTGCATCTTTTCCATTCACCGTTGCATGATCACGGCAACCGATCATATAATTCTTTGCCTCAGTGGAAGGTTCTCCGAGAAAACTTAAACCGCCGCCATCAAAATACGCTTCTTTAACAGTCAGCATGGACTGATTCCAATCGACCTCCTCGGGCGTTATTGAATAAGAAGTAATATTTTCTGCAGTTGACTCAGGTTCTGTGACAACCATTTGAGCTGCTTCCTGTTCAGTGACCCCCTGTTGCTCAAGTTCTTTATACAGTCGTCCGATATTTGTTGCAAGTACACCAGTACTAACTCCTAATATAGCAGCTACCGGAAGAAGAATCCGAATTATTTTTTTCTTATTTCCTGAATTTTTCGTTCTTTCTCCATCTGTTTTTTTACTTAAATCCCCCGTTGTTTTCTCATCTGGGGAATTTAAAATTCCACTCAGAACATCTTCCATAGCTTTATCAATATTTTCTGGTATTGTAGTTTCTTCTTTTAAAATCCTTCTGATTTCCTTCATATAGTCTCACCTCCTGATCACCTTTTTTAATTTTGCTCTTGCCCGGGAAAGTTTGGTTGATACGGTATTGCTGTTCATTTCAAGAAGGGCACTGATTTCCTTAACTGAAAACTCATCAAAATAATAGAGTTCCACGATTTTCCTACTTTCTTCATCCAGGCATAAAAGCAATTGTTTCCATTCACAGAGATTCAGTTCTTCACAATGTACCCCTTCTGCAAAATCATCCAGTTCTGCTGCATGGTTCTTTTGGCGGAGAATGTCCTTGCACTCATTTATAAGGATCCGCATCAGCCAGGTTTTAAAATACTTCGGTTCTCTCAGTCTCTGTATATTTTCATAGCAGGATAGGATTGTATTTTGCAGGGCATCAGCAATGTCCTGCTCATCCCGAAGATAAATCCAGGCAGTCTTATACAGGCTCTGCTTATTCATCCGGATTAATCTGACAAATGCTTCTTTATCTCCATTTTTAGCTTCTGTTATTAAAGCATCCATAACGTACCTCCTTTTCTTCTTATAATTATTAGACTTGAAAAACAGCAATTTGCTTTCAAGAAAAAAATTTTATAAAAAATGCCATAGGTTTTCGATACCTATGGCGTGTAGATATAGGGAAAAGCTGCCTTTTTTATCGGCAGTGGAATATTTTCTGTGTTTGTGCCAGATCATCCAAGTCATATGAGTGAATTCCTAATGCTTCTAAATCCATTATCCATTCCTGAACTTCATATCCCAAAATATCTGCGAATATTTTTTTCAATATTCCTTTGTCTTATCAATTATCTTGTATATGGTTCGGTGTCTTTTCCGTCATATACAAATACTTTTATATCCGTATTTTCATCAACATCAGCATGGATGCCTACCGTGTATTCTTCATCTGTAACGTTCAGAAAAGAATAGCAGCCACCCGCAGGAATACTGCCAGATACGAGTTCCTGTTTTCCTTCGCAGAGCAGATGCACAATAACGTCAAAATCGTTTCTGTTCTGAACCGTCAACACGCCTGTTTTGGATAAAATTTTTGCATCAGAATATGTAATTACATAAGAATCAGGCGTTGACTCTTCCGCACAGGTTACAGAACAATCCCACTGTATCGCGGCATTTGCTTTTCGACAGGCTTCTGAAGACTTATATGTTGAAAACATAATCATTGTACTTATAGCAACAATACTAATAATGACCAACACTATTGTCACTTTTTTCTTCACAGCCATCACCTCCACACACAGTTCAATTTGTTACCCATATGATATCATATCTTTTCTTCAATTACATTACCTAATTTTAATACACAGCCATTCGACTTGCTATTACTTTGTTTTCTTCCATGTATAAAATTGCGGATTTGAATATATCTCCCGGTCACAATCTTTTAAAAGATCCTGAAAAAGTTTTGCCCACATCACAGGTATTTTTTTATTCTTTAAAAATGAGGTCTTCTTTTCCAAAAACAAATATCCGGCGGATTGAAAACATATTAATTAAAGCCGTCTGGCAGAATAATATAGAATTAGTAAAAACAAATTATCGGGACATCATACTGAATAAGACTATAAAGCTGCCCGGCATTTTCCGGGGGAAGATTGATGCATCCATGAGAACCACCTGTAAGATATCTGTCACCACCAAAGTACGGCTGCCAGTCTGCATCATGAAAGCCAATTCCTCCATTGAATGGCATCCAGTACGTTACCGGCTGTTCATAAGAATAGGTTCCATTTGCTGTCATTTCACCTCGCAGCACAGACGGACTGCTCTTTGAATTCAGTGTGAATATTCCAGGGGGTGTTTTTCTATCCGGATCACCTGGCAGTCCGGATACGATTTCTGATTGAAAAATAATATTTCCATTCTGATAATACCACATATACTGCTCTGTAAGATCTACCTCTATATATGTATCTCCGAGATCATTGATCCCATGTGCATTTGCTCTCATAGAATATACCGGTTCCCTGGTTGTCTGGGTTCCTGATTGAATTTCCTGCATGAGCTGTGCTGCTTCCTTGTCCTGATCAATCTTCCATCCATAGGCTGAGCCATATACATACACAATCCTTCCGCTTGTGGTCTCAAATTGTCTTTCAGTACCAACTGTATCATGATCTGCTGCAAGCTGTGCCACATAATCCACTACATGCTGCCTGAAGGCTCCATCATCCGGAAGCAACTGCCCTTTCTCGTCAAACTGCAGCCAGTTTTTGATGGTATTCCCGTCAAGTGTTACCGTTTCATCTCCAAATGTATATGTGATATTTGCTTTTGCCAGGCTATTATACATATTTACCATATTCTGAAGTTCTGAACTATCTCTCGTCACATCTGCTTCCTTATAAGCCTTTGGATTGCTTCCCAGATCTACATCTGCCGCCTCATTATCAATTGCTCTGCTTATCATCTGATAAGCTTCCTTGGCATTTAATTCACTGCCTTCTGTCTCTGGCATAATAGTAAATTCTGAATTAGCAAAACTTACATACGCATTTTCCGGTGCTATCTGATTCTCTTTTTGGGCACAATTTAATGAACTTACCTGTTTTTCTAGCTTTTCCCGACTGAAAACAGTCTCTTCTTGAACCATATAATTTTTCGTTTCAAAAAAACCTCTGATCCATTCCCATGGTTTCTGAGTCTTCAGCAGCTGAAGGATTTCCCCGCTGGATACATATTGATAATCAATGTCTTTACCTGTAATAGTCTGAGGTTCCTGCATCCTTGCACTTACCTGAATAACATAGTTATCCTTTTTCCCTGCAATCTCCTGCTCAACTTCATAAGCTGTCTTATTTGAACTGTCAATTCCATTGATGGTCGTACCCAAAAAGAAGTGATATGAGTAATAATAAGATATACCTGCATACACACAACAGCTCATAACCAAAATCATCACTATAAGCATTACAACTATTTTCATAATTTTGTTTTTCTTTTTGTCTGAAGATACAGTAGATCTGAATTCAGACTTGTCTATCGGCACATAAGTAATTGTTCCGGGTCTTGCCGATTTTGAAGTTCTTATTGATTGCCCCATCACTTCTTTTTGTCTCATATCTTATTCATCTTTCTTTTATATCAACTAGTTTTTTACATTGTCATTGTCAAAATGCAATGTCTTATGGTACTTCGCATTCTCCTCCAGAAGTTTTTTCCATTTTTGTCCATCCTCTTTCGTAGGATTATCAAAATTCTGCTGGCCTTTCAGCTCATCCATATACTGGACATAATCCAGAAAATAAATGTCTACCGTAGAAATATCTCTGTCCTGAATTGCGAAGTTATTACAGTTTCCAGTAGACTCATTGTACGGAAGTGTGTTTCCATTGGCATCAAGAGCTACCATAAAGCAATCACTGTTGGAACCTTCCTTATAAAGTTCATTTACCGTCAATTCATATGGAGTACGAATCACCGATTTAAGTCCAATACCTGCATCGTTTGTATCATTGAGTTCCAATACTTCTGTCTGGGAATCATCTACCGTAACCGGGATATCGAAGCTCCAGTCACCTTCATATTTGTAGTAGCCAGCATCCCTTCCATATTTTTTCTCATCCTCTTCTGACCACTGATAGTTTGCTTCCAGTCCTCTTACCTTCGTAATATCCAGATGCAGGTTAAAGGTATCTGGAATATCAATATCTTTAATGTACTTCTGATATTCTCCACCACGTTCAGACAATTTATTGATAAACTCTTCCAGCAGCGCATAACCTTCATCCGTCTGATCATCTAAGTCCGCCTGAGTTATTCCCATCTCATCCATTACCTGCTGTGTCATTTCATTGTATTTCTCATTATATTCCGTATAATCTTTTGCGGCTTCAGCCAAATCATAACGGAAAATACATGCATAGGTGTTATCATCCAGAAATTTTCCTTCCACTTGACCGTCAATTACCGGGCTAGCCTCTGAATTAAAGTCCACACCCCCTGTCATATCCAGATCAATGACTGGTGTTCCACTTTCCGCCCCAGTTTCTGTTTCTGGGAACGGTTTATCACTTTTAAACTGCATAGTCACATAAATTGCCTGGCTGTTTGCATATACCTCAGAACATGTAATTGTCAGCCCATCTGCTGTCTTAGTGTAAATAGCATCATTATTGGCATGATCTGTCTTGGCTCCGTCTGTTTCACTGCTATCTGTCTTCGTTCCATCAACAGCTTCCAAAGTTGTTGCATGATCTGAAAAGTCACCAAAGAAACTCACATTATCCTGTAAAATTTCAAAGAGTCCTCCTACAACCGGGACATTTTTTGCCATTACCGGATTGATTGCACAGAATACAAATCCTACTGCCAGTACCGCTGCCATCCCTCCTGCTATCCTGCCTCCACTTTTCATCCAATGATATGGATCCTTTGATGCTTTTTTCTGTAAAACAGCGTTATTTTCAATCAAACGATATGCCTGATTAATATGTTCATGCACGATTTCCGGCATTTCTATGTCCTTTTGAAGTTTTTTCTGGAAGTCTTTCTCATTATAATTTAAAGTCATCATTAGGCACGTCCCTCCTTAACCTTATATCCATACATCTCTGCAATCTGTTTTCTGCCACGATAAAGACGAGATTTTACAGTGCTTTCCTTCATATCCAGAATGTCACTGATTTCCCGGATACCAAATCCTTCCATATAGTATAGAAGAACAACCAAGCGGTATTTACTGTCCAATGGCTCTAAGACCTGGATCCATTCCATTGCTGCATATTTTTCTTCGTGAAAAGGCGTTTCCGGCATCTGATCCGTATAAGTAACCAGCTTTTTCTTCTGTATCATGTCCTTGCACTTATTGATCAGAATTCGGATCATCCATGTCTTGAAATATCTGTTCTGTTTCAGACTTTTCAAATTTTCATAGCAGGAAAGAATAGTATCCTGTATTGCATCCGCAACATCTTCATCATTTTTCAGATATGCCGCTGCAACCTTGTACATACTCTGTACATTCTCATCTATAAGCCGACAAAAAGCATCTTTATCGCCTTTCTTTGCTTTTCGTATCAAAATCTCATTCATTGTCGTCTCCCTTCTCCTATATCAGACCGGTCATCAGGAAATATTGTATAAAATCTTTTCTTTATGTGCTTCTACTTATTAGACGTGCAAACTCCCAAAAAAGTTGCAATTTTTTTTAACAATCTCAGAAAATCCCCAAAAGATTAGTTTGAACACTTCCATGCTTTTCATGATTATCAGTCAAGGTGCTATAAAATATTCCAGGTACTAAAAACAGCCGTACCATGTGCTTTTACATGATACGGCTGCCAATGATTCCAGCCCCTCAGGACAGATCAATCAAAAATCATATTCTCTGTCCCATCAGGTTTTAAAAATACTGTTTTCGAAATTCCATTACATTCCAGCGTTACTTTCTGCTCATGGGAAGAACAGAGGCGAACCCTGTGTATCCTGCCCTCTCTCCATTCAAAATCAACTGTGATGTCACCCTGTGCCTTCATTCCCCGGGCTTTTCCATCCTTCCATTCATCCGGAAGTGCCGGAAGTAACAGGATATACCCTTTCCTGCTCTGGATAAGCATCTCTGCAACTGCAGCTGCAAAGCCAAAATTCCCATCAATCTGGAACGGAGGGTGTGCACACAGCATGTTGGGATAAATGCCGCCTCCCACACAGGAGATATTTTCCTCCCTGGTATAACGGAGCTGGTTTTTCAAAAGCCCCAGTGCATGTTCCCCGTCCCGTAAAGAAGAGGAGGAACAGACAATGAAAAAATTTAAAGCTTATATCGAATATGTAATGAACTTTTATGCCAACTATTACAGATTTTACCAGTAAGTGCAAAATATGGCTTCCGGATATAACCCGGAATCTGTATTTGCAGTTCATGTAGACCTTGTAATCAATAATTTCAGTATACGCTAGAATCCGTTTCCTGTACATGAACAGGATGCGTTAATATATAAACAAAATTTTACAGTTGGCAGACTTAGCCAAAAAGAACCGATATCAGTCTTGCAAAGACCTTGTATCGGTTCTTTTTGTATTCTCTCATTATCTAATTATGGGAGAATTTTTCTGTATCACCGAAAAAACCTTTATTCCCGCACTTCAAGCCACTGGTCAATGTTTCCAAAATGTACCGCCTGCAGGTTATCTACATCAACCAATTGCGGGAAGCTGTTTCTGATGATCAGGACACCATTTTCCTTATCCTGTTTTTCTCCACCGCCAGCGATGCCTCCCATGGTCCTATCAAGTGTTAAAACCGTTCCATCTTTATAGCGCACCTGGTCAATACTAGTTCTGACATAAAGATCCATGCCATAGTCCGTACCTGCGTACTCAAATTTGTTTTTTTCATCTTCATACACCTTCATAGCTTCATCATAATCAAGATATAATGACCATAAAAGGGGCGTTACTTCCATTTTTTTCACTGTGATTTCATAACCTCCAAAATCACATTTCCGGTTCACTTCCAGAGTTGTCGGAGGCTTTACTGCACCCAGAGTCCATTTAAAATCCCATGTTCCATCTGTAATAACAGTCTTATCATAATCCCCTTCCTCCGTAAGATTCTTCAATGTGATTTCTACAGTTTTATTACTCAGATTATAATCACTGTCATAAGAAATCCCTGCTGTGAAATATTTAGAATGTGCCGAATCCTGATCATAGTTCAGCAGATTATCCTGGCTCACACCTGTACTCAGGCTTCCAAATCTGTCATCATCTTCTGCATATACTTCTTTTCCATCAATTTTAAAATGTGTCATCTCCTCAAAAGAAGTATGATCAGTCATAGAAATACTGTCCTCTGTTTTCACTTCAAAAAAAGCATACAGGAATCCCTGATCCTGAATAGAATCTGTCAGGGTAACCGTCACACCATTTTGTGTTACAGACTGGTCTATATTCTGAATATAGTTTGATTCCTGCATCGTTTCCTGCTGTTCCTCAGAGGGTTCCAATCTTTTTAACAGATGGTCATTCCATTTAAAGAACTCTTTTGCCGCCACTGTTACTCCCATGCCTGTACAGATCACTGCTGCTGCAATCAGTAATCGGCCACTGAATCTTTTTCTTTTATATTTTTTATCAACTGCATCTGCCTGCTCAATATGTCTCAGTGTCTCTTCAAATTTATCATGAAAATCCTGTGGTACTTCCGGTGCTATATTATTCCATTTGTTCTCTAACATGACATTTTCCCCTTTCCTGTTATTCTCTTTGATAGTTTGCTGTTTTTCCCAGGCATCGGTCTTTTCTCTTCTTCATCGGATAACTGTGCTTTCAAAAACTCTCTTGCACGGGAAAGTCTGCTTTTAATCGTTCCTTCCGGAATATCCAGAGCCTCACTGATCTCTTTCTGTGAGAATCCTTCTAAATAATACAATGTTACCAAAATCCTCAGATCCTCCGGAAGTTCCATAATCGCCATATACAGATGACTGTATCTGTCCTCCTCAGTCAGCCTCATATTGTCCATATATTCTTCATATGGAATAACATTTTTTCTTTTCCGAAGAATCCCATTGCATTCATTGATCAATATCTTTGTGATCCATGTTCGAAAATACTTTTCTTTCTTTAAGGTGGGAAGTTTCTCATATGCCTTAAGAATTGTTTCCTGCACAGCATCCCCACAATCAGAGTCATTCTTCAGAATGGACTTTGATATATGATACAGCATGGCTTCTGCATCCCGAACCTCCTTAATAAATACATCTTTTGTCATAACTTTGTCTTCTCCTTTTGTCCAGCCGGATTACTACACGTGTTTACTTTTTACTTTTACACTAATTAGATGCATAGGGAAGAGGATTGGTTCTCATAAAATTATCTCAGGATTTTGTAACTTAAAAAATACAATTTGCACATATACAATGATACAATAAAAATATAAAAATTATAGCAATTCCTACACGAAAGGGGTCATGTTTTATGAGAAAAAGAAA
>NZ_JAJCGT010000029.1:0-45051 GCF_020553185.1 Blautia sp. MSK18_10
GCAGATACGCCTATAATTTTTGAAAATTCATGTATAGAATAATATTTACTCAAAGTATCAACTCCTTTCAATAATATCCCACTCTAATATCTTATAAAACTCAACATATACTTATATGATTTTATAATTTATATTTAACTGTTAATTCCATCCCATATTTCTTAGCTACTCCAGAGCGTGTCTGAAAAAGGCTTTCTGCAAGATGTGCGTCACAATTTGTGGGAGATTTTGTTCGAATAAGGGCGTCATAGCGGACTACGACAACCGAATTCGGACAAAATATACCACAAAATGGGGCGTGCATCTTGTGAGAATGATTTTTCAAACACGTTCTAATACCTGTTCTTAATTTTACAGCATCATCGTCCGGAGAACAAGCTTATTCCATATTATTTATTTTTTCAATTTCTCTTTTTTTCGTTTCGTCATCAACCCTCCGATCCTTCCGGTCTCTTTTGCAGACAGACTTTTCCATCCATCACTCAATACTCTGTCCAGCAGTCCCATTTCCTCTGCAATTTCATACTTCATTCTGACCTCCGGCAATAATTCTCCATCAAGATAAGCTTTTATTTCCTTCTCTTTATCCAAAACAGCCCACACTCCTTTTCTTTGGAGTATGGGCTGTTTTCTTAATTTTTATACTGTATTTCATTCAAACGGATATTCGCAATCCGCTTCGCTGCCTGCCTGATTCGGTTAAACTTCTGTCTATTGCAGATTGGATTCTGTTATCTTTTGGGAATAATAATTGCCGCAATGATATATGCCCAGATTCCCGCACCGCCAAAGCAGGTAAGGATCACCCATGCCAGACGCACCAACGTAGGGTCAATATCAAAATATTCTGCGATTCCTCCACATACACCGCAAAGCATACTGTTTTCTGATGATTTGTATAAACGTTTGTCACCCATGTCCATTTCCTCCTTAAATCCAGATTAGTCGAGCAGATAAAATCATCCGCTTCGCTACTTACTCTACACCGAATAACTTCCTGATTCGGTTAAATACCACTTTTATTTCTGCACGTCAGAGTACATGCTCTTCAGGATATCTGCAAATCTCTGTGCTCTTTCCCGGAGAAATCTACTGATATATTTCCCATACCGCACTCCAGATCCAGTTTCCTGTCTGCACCTTTATTGGAAATGGTTTTCTCCCGTCCAAGTCCACTGTAGGAATCAGAACCTACATCCAGATTTCCCACTCCACATTCCAGATCATAATTATAATCCTCCTGCATACCGGTCAGTGTCAGATCCAGTTCACCCAGACCACATTCTCCATCTGTCTTCCTGGCGCTCAGATCTGCAAATGTCATACTTCCGGTTCCGATTTCCAGATCTGCCTCCCTTGCAGTCACCGGATTCTTACTTTCAAATTCCCCGGCTCCCATCTCCACACTCAGCTTCTCTGTCTCAACATCTCTGTTCAGATAAACAGTACCTGCACCCATCTCAATCTCCAGCTCCTGAAGCTTAACATCTTCCGGATAGGAGATACACACCTTTCTGTTTTTAGACAGTTTTTTCGTGCTTCTGACCTTAAGAGTATCCGAACTCTCCTTCACTGTCACATTCTTCCCACTGTCATCATAAACTCTGACACAGAAACTGTCGCCCTCTTCCAGAATCAGCTCATCGTACTTCAGCTCTATATCCAGCTTTGTGGGCTGATACTTCAACTGATATACAGTGCCATCTTCCTCATTCTCATCAACAGCGCGGGCATAATCCTCACTGTCGTCACAGTCGTCGCTGTCGTCATAATCATCGCTGTCATCATAATCATAATCGTCATAATCATCATCGTCATCATAATCATCGCTGTCATCATAATCATAATCCCCATCTGCCACCAGAAGCACCCTTTTCAGACTTTTCACCCCTGTCAGTTCCGACATACTGGCTCCCATAACACCACCGGCAGCTGTCAGCCCGATTCCCACAGCACCAAAAATCCCCGCTGCGATCAACATTCCTTTTGTAAACTTCTTCATTTAACCTCCTCCTTTCTCTTTCTGTAAAGCACCCTGTTAAAAAAGTCAGTAATCTTCCGAAACCATTTCGGCACAATGCGTACTGCAATGCTGATCAGTCCTAATATCATAAGGATTGCCAGAGCAATCATCAGACATCCAATTCCTATGGTCATGATCCCGGTTCCGGTCATTACAGCCAAAAGCCCTGCTCCAGCCACAACAGCTGCAATTCCGCCAACCAGTAAAGCCATAGCACCTATGCCCAATCCAACGATCAGCCAGAACGGAAGCAGTAAGATTCCAACTGCAAATGTCAGAATCCCACCAACAGCCCCCTTAACAAAAGGAGAAATAAAAACCAGCAGGATCACCGCAAGGATCAGCACCGCCTGATTCCCCTTTCTGAAAAAACGCTTCCCTGTTCCCGACTCTTCTTCATATCTCTCAGGCATCTGGCCTCTCTCTTTAGTCCGGGCATCCTCATAGCCATGCTCCGTATATTCTCCATACTCATAGCCTCCTGCCGAACCTTTCAGATCCGCCTTGATGATCGCTGCAACCTTCTCTGGACTTCCAAGTTCCCTGAGCACCGAAGCTTCATTCTCAGCTCCTGCATCATCGAAATAACTATTATAAAAATCAAGGGCATCCTGCCTCTCTGTCTCGGAAATATCAGCAAGCAGCTTCTCCAGCTCCTGCATAAACTGCGCCCTGTCCATCATCCTATTCCTCCCTCAAACATCCCGCTTATCTTGGATGCATAAATTTTCCATTCAGCTTTATAAAACTCCAGCTGCGCAGCACCTCTGTCCGTCAGCTTATAATAACGCCGGTTACGTCCTGCATACGCCATATCGTAAACCTCCAGACAATCATCCTTCTGCAGCCTCCTGAGCACCGGATACAAAGTAGACTCCGAAACATCCAGAACTCCACGCACATCCTGCGTGATCTTATACCCGTAAGTCCCTTCCTTCTCCTTAGAAACAACCGCCAGAACAACCGCATCCAGAAGCGCAGCACCCGTATTAAAAACCATATGCTCACTCCCTTGTTTCAATTATGCCCTGCATAAATATCATTATCTCTGCAATCCTGCCGGAGGCTATATACTATACAGAACATTAATATTGTTTTGTTAACGATATTATATGATGTATAATATCATTTTGTCAATACTATTTAGCAAAAATCATTTATACTTTATAATCATATTGATACCTTTACTGAAAATACCTCCTTAACGTCTTCCGGTTCACTATAGCGATCCTCATAAATAATGCATTTAAAAGCATTGCTATATATCAATTTCTTATTTCATAAATTACTGCAAACAATCCAGTCCATCATAGCGTGAAGTCCTGCTGAACTGTCTTGATTGCATTATTTTATGGCATTGCTATAGTATTTCATAAACTTAATATTCCATAAACCTCACGTTATACTACAGTTATTTTCAGTAAACAGCGCAGGAAAATATATCTGTCTGAGTGCATTTGCAGGCATCTTAGATCTTCTTAGCCGGTAGAAATCTGCGTTATGGAGAAAAATCGCAACCTGTCTGAGCGAAGCCTGCAGCGGAGCGAGTTTTGCATTTTTCTCCATGCTTTTAGCAGATTTTTACCGACTTAGAAGATCTTAGATGCCGAAACCGCACTCAGACAGATATATTTTCCTGCGCGTCCCCCCACCAACCCAAAACTACAGCAAAGGAAACCAACCCATTATGAACGAAAATACAACACCCCTCCACCCCGCATTCCTCACCCGAATGGAGAAAATGCTCGGCAACGAATACCCCTCCTTCCTCTCCAGCTTCAATGCCCCCCGAACCTACGGCCTGCGCATAAACACCTCCAAGATCACCTGCGAAGACTTCGAAAACCTGTCTCCATTTCCAACCCGTCAGATCCCATGGATCAAAAACGGCTACTTCTACGATGAAGACATTCGTCCTTCCAGATGCCCATACTACCAGGCCGGCCTCTACTACCTTCAGGAACCCAGCGCCATGACCCCCGCCTCCCGCATCCCCATCGAGCCGGGTGACAGAGTCCTGGACCTCTGCGCAGCCCCGGGCGGCAAGGCAACTGCAGCAGGCGCAGCACTTCAGGGACAGGGACTTCTGGTAGCAAATGATATCAGCACTTCCCGCGCCAGAGCCCTCCTTCGCAACCTGGAACTCTTCGGCATCCCAAATGTCTTCGTAGCAAACGAAACACCTGCAAAGTTAACCAAAGCATTCCCCGAATTCTTCGACAAGATCATCCTGGATGCTCCATGCTCCGGAGAAGGAATGTTCCGTAAGGAAGAAGCACTTGCCAAAGACTGGACTCCCGAAAAATCCATGGAGCTTTCCGAAATCCAGAAAGAGCTTATCCTCCAGGCAGCCGATATGCTCCGTCCCGGCGGACTGATGCTTTACTCTACCTGCACATTCGCGCCTGCAGAAGACGAACAAACTGTTTCCCATCTTCTGGAAAACCGTCCTGACATGGAACTGGCAGAAATGGAAGATTATGAAGGCTTCTCCCATGGAGTTCCTGAATGGGGAAACGGAAATCCTGAGCTTATCAAATGCATCCGGATTTTTCCACACAAAATGAATGGAGAGGGACACTTCCTTGCGCTCTTCCGTAAAAAAGGACAGGCCATCAAGGAAAGCTCCCGTCCTCACACAAAACCGGACAAAAACGCATTTCCACTGATTGAGGAATTTCTGAACGAAATCGGTCTGAAAACCCTCTGCGGCCAGCCATTTGACTGGGAACGTGTGGAAATCCGCGGTGATAAAGCCTACTATCTTCCCCCGGTTGCCCACAACTTCCGCGGCATCACCTTCTTAAGAAACGGTCTCTATCTCGGTGACCTGAAGAAAAACCGCTTCGAGCCGTCTCAGCCACTTGCACTGGCGATCCGCAAAAATGAAGCAGAAGCAGTCATCTCTCTCTCCGCTTCTGACGAAAGGATCACCAGATATTTAAAGGGCGAAACCTTAAATATCGAACCCGAAGAAGCAGCTCACAAAAAAGGCTGGCATCTCCTCTGTGCAGATGGATATCCCATTGGCTTCGGTAAACTGGTCAACCAGATCCTGAAAAACAAATATCCGGCAGGGTGGCGCGTATAACACGCGCTTATCCCTGCCGGATATTTGAATTCACAATAATAATATTTATTCCGCTTACAGCAATATCTCTTTCTGCAATGTAAACGAATAAATGATCTTTTCCTTCACTCTTTTCCCTGTCATCCGCTCCAATGCCCGGGCATAATCCTCAAGCTGCACATGATACAGATCGATCAGCTTCTGTTCCTGTCCTCTCTTCACTCTATCCGTTTTATAGTCCACAAGAACAATCTCTTCCTCTTCCATAAAATAGGCATCGATAATTCCCTGCACCAGCACTGTTTCGTTCTTCCAACCATCATCGAGCATAGAAGCACTTCTCTGGATCACAAAAGGCTGTTCTCTGTAAAGATGTTTTTTCATGGCAGCCTTCTTCATTCTCTGCCCCAGTCCGGACTCCACAAACCTCCTGATATCCCGGATCCGGATACATTCCGCTTCCTGCTCTGTCATTTTCTGGCTCTCCAGAAGTCTCTTTAACTGAGCCCGAAGCTGTTCCTCTGTATCTGCTTCTGCATAATCCAGACATTCCATTACTCTGTGGTAAGCAGTACCTCTGGCAGCCCCCTTATACTCTTCCTGCTTCTCTGCCATAAATGTGGGAACCGGCGCTTCCTGTTCTTCCTCCTGCTCTTCGGCAGACACACTGATATTCTCTTCCAGTTCACTTTCATCATGCCAGCTTCTCTTTTTCAGATCCGAAACACTGACTTTAACCGGAATATCTTCCAGATATTTATACGGATATACAAAGGAAAATCTCTTCTCTATCTCTTCCTTCACAGCCTCATCATACACTTTATTTTCATCCCAGTTCTTCAGATATTCCTCCTGCATCTGGTTTCCTGCCTGGATGAGAACTGCTTTTTCTGTCATCTGACGGACAGTGATCTTTTTTATCACAAACTCAGAGATATCATCGTAAATCCCCGGCTGTTTCTTCATGAGGATTCCATATTCCCACAGAAGTTCACTCATGGCCCGATGCCGCACCAGTGCAGGCAGTACAAAAGCCCAGTAATTCTTTGCTTTCATTCTGGTTCCCAGTGGGAGCAGTTCTTCTTCCTCATCCAGAAAACGCGACAGCGACAGCATCTGCTTTTCCAGCTTTCCGACTGTTCCTGTAAGGATCAGTTTCTCTTTTGCTCTTGTCATGGCAACATAAAGTACCCTCAATTCCTCTCCCAGACTCTCCTTCAGAAGCTGTCTTCTGATCACCTGCTTATTCAGCGAAGATGCGATCACCCGTTTCTCCGGTATGATAGCATCAGCCCCTATTCCCAGTCCCGGATGAAGCAAAAGACCTGCATTCATATCCTGAAAATTAAACTGTTTTCCCATACCGGCCACAAATACTACCGGAAATTCAAGTCCCTTACTCTTGTGGATCGTCATGATCTCCACTGCGGTATTGCCCGCTCCTGTCAGATTGACTTCTCCATAGTCCACCTGATATGCCTGTAGCTGTTCGATATAACGAACAAAGTTAAACAGCCCCCTGTAGCTTGTCTTCTCATAGTCCATAGCTTTCTCCACAAGCATGGTAAGATTTGCAAAACGCTGCTCCCCTCCCGGAAGTGCCCTTGCATAATCTCCATACCCGGTTTCTTTCAGCACATAAAGGATCAATTCGTGGACCGGCGTATATGCAGCCATATTTCTTACCTTTTCCAGGAGACTCAGAAATCCTTTTAATTTAATATTCAGAGAGTTCTTTTCATCTGTTCGCAGATTACTGTTTAACAATTCAGATTTCAGCTTATCCGGATCCAGTTCTTTTTCGGGGATTTCATTTTCTCCTGCATATGCCGAAACACTCTCATAGAGCAGACCATCAGGATACTGTATTCTAAGCTCTGCCAGTTCCTGTGAAGTGCATCCGACGATCGGTGAACGAAGCACTCCCATAAGCGGAATATCCTGCAGCGGATTGTCACACACCTTCAGATAATTCAATACAGTCACAATCTCGGTTGCAGAGAAATATCCGGTTCTTGATGTACAATATACGGGAATCCCCTGAGATGCCAGCACTTCCCTGAATGTTTCTGCCCATCCATAGGCAGTGCGCAGCAGGATTACAATATCCCCGTATTCCACAGACCGGTATTCCTTCTTCTCTTTATCTACGATCTGTTCTTTTCCCACAATTTCTTTAATTCTCTGTGCAATGGCCAGCGCCTCCAGTTCCTGCCCGGTCTGATTTTCCATTTCCCTGCGGTTTCCCGATGCACCTGCGTCTTCATAGTCCTGTACATCAGACAGTTCTTCTCCGTCTCTCTCGACCAGAAGAACCTCTGTCTTTACAAATTCCTCTGACTCTCCTTCCGGAAAAGAAGCTCCGGGATAAAGGGCTGCATCTTTGTCATAGGTAATCCCTCCCAGGTCTTCCCCCATGATCTGTCGGAAAATAAAGTTTACACTCTCCAGAACCTGTTCCCTGCTCCGGAAATTTTTGTGCAGGTCAATTCTCTGCTCCTGTGCTTCTTCTGTGGAATAACTTTTATATTTTTCCATGAAAAGCTCCGGCCTTGCCAGACGGAAACGATAGATACTCTGCTTTACATCTCCTACCATGAAGATATTTTTTTTCTGGTTGATCCACCCGGATACTGCTGTTGTCAGAAGTTCCTGCACTAAGTTACTGTCCTGATATTCATCCACCAGGACTTCATCATACTTTGCGGAGAGCTCTCTCGCAGCCTGAGACATATGGATTTCTTCCCCTTCTTTCGTCATCAGTATCTGCAGGGCATAATGTTCCATATCCGTAAAATCCAGAATATTCTTTTCTCTCTTCGCCTCTCCGAACTGTTTTTTAAATCGTGCCGTCAACTCAACTAACATCTCTATTGGGCCTCTGATATATCTGATCACTTCCAGAAGTTCTTTCTCTGCACTCTGGAAATATCGCTGCCCCAGTTCCTTCAGAATCCCCTTTTCCTCATCCCGAAGATCTTTCACTCTCTGCTTCTTCTGTTCATCTACATCCGCAGCCTTCTTTGTGCTCAGCCGGGCAAATGAGGGTTTCATAAGTATTTCTGCAGTTCCATTATAATCTCTTTTCTCTGCCAGCTCCTGCAGACTTCTTATAAGAAGCAGATCACTGCTCAGTGCCTCATCATACAGATACGGACCATCCGGCTCTGAGCAGATTCTTCGAGCCTCCTGCACCAGAAGCTTCGCTTCCTGCAGTTCATCCTTCACTGCATCCCAGAGCATCCTCATCCACTCAGTCTCTCTTAACTCTTCCAGGGAATCAATCCTGTAATCATCCATACACCCGGACAGCCATTCCTGCGGAAAAGGATTGCTCATAGCCATTTCATATAATTTCTGTATCAGGTTTCCCAGATTTTCATCTGACTTTCCTGTTGCAAAGCATTCCACGAATTTCTGAAACTTTTCATCTTTTTTGGCATAATATTCTTCAAGCAGTGCTTTCACAACATCTCCTCGCAGAAGCTTCAGTTCCCCCTCATCTGCCGTCCGATATCCCGGATCCAGTCCGATCAGATGAAAGTAATTCCGGATAATATAGGCACAGAAACCATCAATAGTTGTAATCTGTGCAGTATGAAGCAGAGTTGTCTGTCTCTGCAGATGCTCATTATCGGGATCCTCACAGAGTGCTTTTTCAATAGCTGCCGAGATCCTCTCTTTCATTTCACCTGCTGCAGCTCTTGTAAATGTCATGATCAGCAGTCTATCAATATCCACAGGGTGTTCTTTATCTGTTATCTTACTCAGGATACGTTCTACCAGTACTGCCGTTTTTCCGGACCCGGCTGCCGCACTGACCAGAATATTTCTGTCCCGCAGCCGTATAACCTCCTGCTGCTCCTTTGTCCACTGTACGCCCATCTTATTCTGCCTCCCTGTCAAATGCTTTCCATAATTCCTCATCAGAGAAGTTTTTCAGTCTGCGGAATTCATATCCTGACAGCCTGCGGTCAAATCCGCATACCGTCATATACGGACAATAAGTACACGCATTCTTTTTTCCGAGCTCATAGGGAGAAACCTCTGCATCTCCCTCCAGAATAGAACTTCTTATCTTCTCAATCTTCGTCCTTACATACCGTCCAAGCACTGCGAACTGTGTTCTGTCTGCCACAGAAGAATTTTTGCGAAAGCTTCCGTCCTTATTAAATGCGACAGGAATGGAGCCAAGACTGCTGTCCATCCTGTACACAAGCTCCGGATCTGCCTGAACCAGCCCATTCATCTTCAGTTCTTTCATAAGACCTGCACTGACTGCTTCCACATCCGCATCTATCTTCTCCTGGATCATAGGATCCTTGATATTGTAATAGAAAACTCCCGCAGGAATAATCTCCTTATCCGGATATTTCTTCTGCTCTACACGCAGAGCACCATCCAGATAGATCATCAGCTGTAACTGCAGGCCATGATACAGATAAACCAGGTCAAAGGATGTATTTCCGGTTTTATAATCAATCACCTTCACATACACCTTATTCTGATCTTCCATAATATCTACTCTGTCAATCCGTCCTCCCCCGAAGGTTACCTCAAAGCCTTCCGGCTGAAATTCTCCCTGTTCCAACTGTTTCTGAAGTGCCCATACCGTCCTTCTGAGGATTCTCCTTGTTCTCTCGATCATATATTCATTTCTGGCACTGCTTTTGAGCACCGTGTTTCCATAATCTGCCACAATATTATCCAGACACCGGTCCGCAATCTCATTCCGTTCCTGTTCTGTCAGCTCTGTCCATTTCATGCCTCTTTTTCGCACTTCTTCTGCAAAGCTTTCCAGTGCTTCATGCATAACATTTCCCATATCCATAGGTTTAAACTCATATTCCACACGCTCGGTCAGCTTCATTCCATACTGAAGGAAATGTGCAAATGCACAGGCTGCAAAACGTTCCAGTCTGGTAGCACTGTAAGGTGAAACCTCTCCGTATAATGCCTTCGCCACACTCTGGCTGATAATGTCCTCTGGTTTTCCGGCAAAAGCCGACTGTACCAGCTTCTGTACTCTGCTTCTGTATTCCGTATTCCGCAGATACCAGCTATAAAGCTCTCCAAACATTGCATCCGTCTCATCTGCCTGCTCCAGAATATCCTCATGTTCTTTCTCTGTCTCCTGTACCAACTTCTCCAGAAACAGATCAATCCCAGCTTCCGGATTTTCCGGATAACAATAATTGTTTATAGAATTTTTATGGGGTCTGACCCCGGCTCCACCCTCAATTTCCAGCTTCGGATACAGACTGCGTATACTCCCGATCAGATATGCCGGACTTATGCCTTCTCCTTTTGCATTGGTATCACTATAGGAGAGGATCAGCTTTTCTCCCGGTTTCGTCATATTCAGATACAGATAAAACCTCTGCATATTCATCAGTTCTTTAGGCCCCGGTGCCAGTTCCACTCCCTGCTCCTGGAAGAAATCCCTGTCAAGCTCTGATAAGATTCCGCCTGTCTGTGTGCTCTTTGGGATATTTCCCTCATTCACGCCAACAAAGAACAACGCCTTAATCTCCTTTAAGCGGGATCGTTCCATATCACCCACCATTACCTGATCTATGCTCGGCGGAATCAGCGCTACTTTTGCCTGAGAAAGTCCTGATTCCAGAAGCTGTCGGAACTCCTGTCTGTTTACCGTTTCTTCGCCAAGAATCTCAACCATCTTATCCAGCAGGTCCATCACAATTCCATAAATCTGGTTATATTCTTTTTCCATTGCTTTATCGCCTGACTCTTTAAACTTTCGCTCCTGTCGTTTCAGTTTCTGCCAGACATTGCTTTTTTGGATAAACTCACAGAGAATCCGGCAGTACTCTTCCACTGTCTTCTTCCCGGAACCAAATCCCTGTGCAAGTTCCCTTACTTCTTCCGCAAAGATTTCTCTGATCTCATTCAGTTCCTGTATCTTCTCCGCTTCCATTCCTCTGTATACACGAACCCATTTTTCAGACCATTTCTTATATCCCCGGATTCCCAGCGCCAGCACGTAATTCTCCAGCTTATCAGCCTGTTCTCTGGTAACTTCTGACATCCCGCATCTGAGATAACGGAAAACACTCTCATAAGGAAATCCCTGTACCGCCATCTCCATGGCAGCGCGCAGATACTCCACAAAAGGATTCATCATTACCGAGTGCTTCTCGTCAATAAAATATGGAATATCTGCCTCCTCAAATACCTGTGCTGCAAGTCTTGCATATTCTTCCAGATTTCCTGTGATCACTGCAATCTCACCATAGCGGTATCCGCAGGTACGCACAAGTTCTGACATCCTTCTGGCAGCCTCCCGCATTTCTTCCAGGGGGGATGGCACAGTAAATATTTTTATCTCCTGCTGTTCTTCGGCATACACGCCCTTTCTGTAGCGGAAGATATTTTTCTCCAGAAACTGTAAGGCAGGTGCCTGTGCAAACCGGGACTGTCCGGATGGTTTCAGATACACCGGATCCTCCAGATCTCTGGTCAGCCCTGCAAGTGTCCGTATCATCTGCTTGCTCATAAAGAAAAGCTGATAAGGTTTTCCCGGAGAAAAAGCATCCTCCCGTTCGTCCATAGTCACAGTAACACTTATGCGGTCAGCAATGACCAGAAGTTCCCTGAGCACATTGACCTGAATTGGCGTGAATCCGGTAAATCCATCAAAGAGAAATTCCGCTCCCTTAAGTTTCTCGGAAAAAGGAAGCTGTTTAAGCAGGACATCCATCACCTCTTCCCCTGTCATATAATACCCCTTCAGGAATTCCCTGAATGACTGATAAAGGATTCCCACATCCTTAAGCTTCATTTCAAGTAATGGCTGATCTTTGGCCTTCTCTTTCATTTCTGCCAGATTCTCTTCTCTGATATCATACTGCATAAATTCTGAAACCAGAGACTTCACCTCATCCAGATATCCCGGCTTATTCATCTGACTTCCCAGATAGGCAAGTTCCTTTCTGTGCTGCTGCACCATTTTCTGCAGCACCATGCTTTTTCCCGTATCTTCCAGAACCTTTCTGTTATCTCCGCCGGTTTCTTCAAATACACGGTACGCAAGACGTTCAAAGCTCAGGATGTCAATATTCAGGATTCCTTTTCCCGGATGCATTTCCACCAGCGTCTTCTGTGTCTGCATGGTAAACTGCTCCGGAACAATAATATAGTAATTTCTCTCCGGATGTTCCATGGACTCCCGGATTACTCTCTCATATGCAAAATAAGACTTTCCGGCACCGGAACTGCCGATAATAAACTGTAATGACATTCTTCTCTCCTTACTGTCGGTTACTCACATTCGTTGTTTCAGTATATCATAATTTAAGCACTTCTGTAATAGAATATACAAAACCATCCAGGAGGCGTGTACCATGAGTGCAAAAACAAAAATCATAGTCCTACATATGAAGGAAGTTATATACACCGGCATCTTTCTCCTTCTTGCTGTCATCCTGGCTATTGTACTTTTTTTCATGTTTGGACCCGGTCAGAAAAAAAGTGCCTCAGCCGATGCCAAAAGCCTGTACAAACCGGGAATTTATACTTCCTCCATCGACCTGAATGAAAACACCTTTGACCTGGAAGTAACCGTTGACTCTGACAGGGTAACTTCCATCCGTCTGGTAAATTTAAGCGAAAGCACCGCAGCCATGTTTCCTCTCATGGAACCGGCTCTGGAATCACTGGCCAGCCAGATCTATACCTCCCAGTCGCTGGAAAATATCCAATATTCCGAAGATCAGAAATATACCTCCATGATTCTTTTGAATGCAATTGAAACAGCACTGAAAAAAGCGGAGAACAACTGATCGTTCTCCGCTTCGCCATGCAAAATCACGCGGATAAAATCATCCACTCCGCTATGCGATTCTAAATATCCATATTTTCAAGCTGCTCCAACCATACTCCTGCACTTGCATCACTTGGCATTCTCAGATCACCTCTCGGTGAAACCGCAACGCTTCCCACCTTCGGGCCATCCGGAAGGCAGGAACGTTTAAACTGCTGTGCAAAAAATCTCCAATAGAAGGTTTTCAGCCATTTGAAGATTGTCTCCTTATCATACATTCCTTCAAAAGTCTCACATGCCAGCCTGTAAATTTTCTCCGGTTCAAATCCTGCACGAAGCATATAGTACAGATAGAAATCGTGAAGTTCATAAGGTCCCACCAGATCTTCTGTCTTCTGTGCGATCTTGCCATCCTTAGGCGGCAGAAGCTCCGGACTTACCGGTGTATCCAGAATATCAAGAAGAACCTCTGTCAGCTTCTCATCTTTGCAGGTATCCGCATAATAACGTACAAGATGACGCACCAGAGTTTTCGGCACTGAAGCATTCACGCCGTACATGGACATATGGTCACCATTGTAGGTTGCCCATCCCAGAGCCAGCTCAGACAGATCTCCTGTTCCCACCAGAATCGAGCCATCCTGATTTGCACTGTCCATCAGGATCTGCGTTCTCTCTCTTGCCTGGCTGTTCTCATAAGTCACATCATGCACAGACGGATCATGAGCAATATCCCGGAAATGTACATTTACTGCTTCTTTGATATTGATCTCACTTAAAGCCGCACCCAGACACTGACTTAATTTGCAGGCATTCTGATAAGTTCTGTCTGTGGTTCCAAAGCATGGCATGGTAATACAGTGGATATCCTTTCTGTCCGCACCGGAAAGGTCAAAGGCTCTTGCGATCACAAGCAGTGCCAGTGTGGAATCCAGACCTCCGGAAAGTCCCACTGTTGCCTTATGGCAATGGATATGATCCATACGTTTCTTAAGTCCCATTGCCTGGATATTCAGGATTTCATCACAACGCATATCCCTTTCTTCTTTTCGTGAAGGTACAAAAGGATACTGCGAATATTTTCTGGTCAGTTTTGTCTCTTCCACATTCAGATGGAAGCACACTTTAATATGATCACTGTCGTCAGCCGGCTGATAAGTAGTCAGTCTTCTTCTCTCATCGTTCAGCCTCTGCACATCAATCTCACTGCATACAATACCATTGTGGAAACGTTTTCCTTCCGCAAGGATCACTCCATTCTCTGCGATCATATTCTGACCGCCAAAGACCAGATCCTGTGTAGACTCACCTTCTCCTGCATTTGCATATACATATCCGCACACCAGACGTGCAGACTGTCCGGAAACAAGATTTCTGCGGTAGCTGTCCTTTCCGACCATCTCATTGCTGGCTGACAGATTCACGATCAGATTCGCTCCTGCCTGTGCATGGAGAACGCTTGGCGGCAGTGTCACCCATAAATCCTCACAGATCTCTGCTGCTGCCACAAGCTCCGGCTCCTCCTCACAGATAAAAAGAATATCTGTTCCGAAAGGAACTCTCTTTCCCTCAATATCCACATATTCCAGACAGCCAAGACCTGATGCAAAATGGCGCTGCTCATAAAATTCTCCATAGTTTGGAAGATAAGTTTTCGGAACCAGCCCAATGATCTCGCCTCTGTTTAAAACTGCTGCCACATTATATAATTTTCCATGATTTCTGAAAGGCACACCTACAAAAACAAGGGCATCCACATCAGCAGTTTCCTTTGTGATCTTCAGCAAAGTTTCCCAGGCGCTGTCGAGAAGACGTCTCTGCAGGAAAAGATCCTGACAGGTATAGCCTGTGATACAAAGCTCCGGAAAAGTCATAACCTTCACATGTTCTTTCTCCATCTCATGGATCAGTCTGATAATCTCATTTCCATTGGCATTGCAGTCTGCAACTGTGATATAAGGTGTTGCGGCTGCTGTTTTGATATAACCGTTTTTCATTTTCTACCTCTTCTTCCCTGTGCTCCGGCAGATCTATCTGTCAGTACATTGGCGTCTCTTATTTACATTTACGCAGGATTTCTTTCAGTTCTTCCACTGTAAATTCATAATTCTTATTACAGAAATGGCAGTTCATCTCAATGGACTTACCTTCCTGGATCATTTCATTGAGTTCTTTTCTTCCGATGCTGATCAGGGCTTTCTCCACTCTTTCTCTGCTGCAGTTACAGTAAAATTCCGTAGGAACTTTCTCATTGATCTCCATGTCAAAGCCCTCCAGGACTTTCTCAAGCAGACTCTCAGGAGTATGCCCCTCTTCCAGAAGATTTGTGACAGATGTGATTTTCTGCACATTTTCCTCAAGCTTCGCAATTGTACTCTCTTCCGCAAACGGCATCAGCTGCACGATAAATCCGCCAGCCTGACGTACTGTATTGTCTTTATTCATAAGAACTCCAAGACCAACTGCTGACGGTACCTGTTCACTTGTAGCAAAATAATAGGTAAGATCTTCTGCGATCTCGCTGGTCTGAAGCGCAACCTGTCCAACATAAGGCTCTTTCAGTCCCATATCCTTAATCACGTTCATAAATCCTACACCGACAGCACCTGCAACATCCAGTTTTCCCTTGCTGTTCGCCGGGATACATACATCAGGATTTCCCACATATCCCTTTACACGACCTTTGGAATCTGCAGTCACAGTAATTCCTTCCAGAGGACCTCCTGCCTTAATCTGAAGTGTAAGGATATCCTTATCCCCCTTCATCATGGTACCCATCATGGCACCTGCTGTAAGAAGACGTCCCAGTGCTGCTGTGGCTACCGGGCTTGTATTGTGATCCTGTCTCGCTGTTTCTACTGTTTCTGTAGTAACTGCCGCAAATGCCCGAATCTGATCATTCGCTGCAATTGCTCTGATAATATAATCGTTCATTCGTTTATTACTCCTGTTATTTCTTTCATATTATTTTCATTTTGTCCATGGCTTAACATCAAATCAATAGCAATCCCCGTAAACAATGCATTAATTAAGAGGCCTGCTATAATCGCATCAATCCGCGCGATGTGTCTCAGGTTTCTCCGGAATCCTTCCATGATATCCGTTCTGTGCACTTTTTCCATGCTCTCTTGCAACAAAAGTCAGACGTTCACAGTTCTCATCACCCGGATTATGAGTATATGCATCACAGACTGCCACCAGTTCCATTCCTGCTTTCACAATCATAGCCTTGATTGCTTCTATGGAATATGCTTTCTGTACATGTTCCTCCTCACACTTCTCATACAATCCGTCTTCTCTCGGAAGAAAAAGTGCCAGTTCATATACATTCAGGGCATTTTCCCTGTCATAACTGTTCTCCCAGATAAAACTTCCGTCCTCTCTATCCTCAGCAATAGTCGTATCACCGATCACATCCCGGTATTTATGGATCGTATTCATATCAAAAATGAACAGTCCGCCCGGATCCAGATAATTATTTACCAGTGCAAAAAGATACTCCAGATCTTCCTCGTCCGTCAGATAATTCATACTGTCACAGACACTGATCACCGCACGAACCGTACCATATAACTCAAAATCCTGCATATCCTGCAAAAGATACAGAATATCATGACCGGATTCCGCCCGCTTCTCCATAGCCTCTGCAAGCATCTCCTCAGAATTATCGATACCGATCATATCATATCCGGCATCTGCAAGCATCTCTGTCACAGTACCTGTTCCACATCCCAACTCCAGAACCAGACCATCCCTGATCCCGTCCTGAGCCAGTGTTTCTATAATATAGTCTGCCCATTCACGATAGTTTACATTATCCATGAAAACATCATAAACACCGGCAAATCTTCCATATGATTCCATTCATCAGCCCTCATTATCTACCTGTTTTACTGTTCACAGCAACACATATTTTCTCTGCTATTCTACCACAATATCCATTCTTATGTAAATAACAGGTTGTTCTCTGTCAGCGCAAAAAAGGACGACTGTTTTTACAGCAGCCGTCCTTTTCAACTTTTCTGTTACTGATTCTTAGGCATATAGCGGACATACGCCGGTTCTCCATGATAGTAATAGTCAACGCCGTTCTCATCATAAACGTCCTCACCATTAGCAAAATCATAGGTATTTCCGTCATCATCACACCATGTACCGTCACCGTTCGGATAAATTACAAGCGGATATCCGTCGGAGTTTCTGTAAATAGTTCTTGTCTGATCTGTATCATAGTCCGGATCATCTGTTCCTACAGGTGTTCCGTCTGCATAATATCCATTGGAAGAACCATCGTCATAATCATAAGATCCGTCACTGCTGCCATCAGAAGTATAGTCTGATGAACTGTAATCTGATGAACCGCCCGATGAAGTATCACTGTAAGAACCGTCTGTGCCTGCTGAAGAACTTCCATCTGATGAACTGCCGGATGCTGTTCCGTCTGTACCTGCAGCCGCTGTTCCTGTAGTTCCTGAAGTGCCGTCTGCAGTTGTACCTGCTGTAGTTCCTGAAGTTTTTCCTGTTGCTGCTGCTTTCAGTACAGAATCACCGGAAATAGTGAATGAATCAACAGAAGTCTTGATTCCCGCCAGTGCTTTCTCATCTTTTACAGAACCTGCAACACTGTAAAATTCTGTTGTATTATCTGTGAAATATTTATTTACAACATATTTATAGTCACTCTTATCAGTGAGGTAATGAACTGTATAGCTGTAAACATTTACACCGCTGACTTCCTCTGATTTATAATCCTGGATCTCAAAATCTGTACCTTCTACAAGATTATCTGCCTTTACAAGTGCAGAGGCTGTATCCTGTGAGCTTGGAATGATCGCCACAGACATATCCTCCTCACCAGAACCATGCAGGATCAGGAGTTTGCCCTGTTTCGGTGACTCGAAGCTTAACATATCGTCAGAATCTGATTTATTCGCCCATGTCGCATCCGGAAGTTTAATGGATACTGCTTTATTCTTAGATGTATAGGTAGTATTCTGGGCATTGGCCGGCGCAGGGGTAGGAGTTGCTTTCGCTGCTTTGGTTGGCTCCGGTGTAGGAGTTACCTGTACCACACTTGAATCCTCGTCACTGCCGCCTCCAAAGTTACATGCAGTCATGGAAACAGATAATACAGCTGTTAAGGCCAATAACATTAGTACTCTTTTATTTTTCATAATATCCTCCTTAGAATAGATATATAGTCTTCAGGTAATATTTGATATCAGGTCAGGAGAGGAAACCTCTCTCTGATATTATTATAACTGTTCCGTACTTTATAAAATATGATGTCAGGGTCAAAAGATATTTTGCCCCTAACATTATATATTTTACAATTTCATTACATAGATGTCAATGTCGATTTCTCAGCCTTCTGCGATTTGCATAGTCTGTCATAACTCCATTTTTCTGCTTCATCATACCATTTATCTTTTTTTCTCTGTAACTGAGAGATTACTTGTTACTGTTCACACACCACTATCCCGAGACATACGATTACTTTTTTATTTTTCCACTTCATACATATGCAGTTCATGAAGGGCTCTTGTTGCAGCGATATATCTCGCCTGACGCACAAGCGGGCTCTGATCTTTCTGCGGAAATACTGCAAATACCTGATCAAATTCCAGACCTTTTGCCAGATAGAATGTCGTAACTGTAAGACCTTTCTTAAAGCTTGTGCTGTTTCTGTCCAGATAAGACAGACGTTCTTTTATATCAAATCCTTTTTCTCCCAGAATTTCCTTCAGAAGAAGCCACATATGTTCTGCTTCTTTCTCTGTACGCAGGACAACCGCTGCTGTTTCATATTCTTCTTCGCCGAGTTTCAGAGTTTCTGCAATCTCTTCCGCAGCATGGCTCATATTTGCAAATATTTTCTCCTCCACCGGAGCACCATGACGTTCAAAGAGTTCCATATCTTCAATACCCGCAAGCTGATTTGCATAAGACGCAATCTCTATGGTGTTACGGTAACTCTTATTCATAATGATCTTGTGGATATCCCTCCCGAAAATCTTCGGCAGAAATTTCAGCACATCCTGCTGTTTATCATCCATAGTCTGTGCCCGGTCACCCAGGATCGTCATTCTGCAGGAGAAAATCCTCTGCAGAATTTCATACTGAAGCCTTGAGTAATCCTGCATCTCATCTACCACCAGATGCTTGATATTGCTTCTTCCCTGCTGGCTCTGCAAACGATATTTCAGGTAAAGAACAGGATAAACATCCTCATATTTCAGCTTCCTTTTCTCATAAGAAACACGCGGAAGTCCTTTGTATCCATTTTCTTTCAGGAACTGACTGTAGATCACATAAAGATCTCCGGTCACATACAGCTTCATGAATTTCTCACGGATCAGGTCTTTCTCATCATCTGCCAGATCACGATCCCGCAGAGTTTCCACCTCGTCAATGAAATAATCTGCAACTGCATCCATCCTTGAGAGCAGTGGAAAATCCTGGAATTTGAAATAAAACAATTCAATAATCTCTGATTCTTTCTTTACAAATCCCTTATATTCCACATCTTTAAAATTCATCAGCCGGTCTTCCAGTTCCACCAGATAACGTTCCATAAGATTTATAAATTCCATGGACTGCTTTTCCTCTGCCAAAGAAGCTTTCTGCGGAAAACGGATTCTGCGTTCAATTTCATCATAGCGGTCTTCACAGTCAGAAACTGTATCCCTAAGCTGCTTATAGGCAAAAAGATCAAAGCTCATTTCCTTAATATTCTCTTCTCCCAGTTCAGGAAGGATATGGGAAATATAATCGGAAAACACTCCATTTGGTGACAGGATCAGAATATTGGAAGACTTCAGATTCTGTCTGTCATGGTAGAGAAGATAGGCGATCCTGTGAAGCGCCACGGAAGTTTTCCCGCTTCCTGCTGCACCCTGGATCACCATAATCCTGTCTTTGGTATTTCGGATAATGGCATTCTGCTCCTTTTGAATGGTACGGATAATGTTCTTAAGCTGCACCTCACCGTTACTTCCCAGCTCTGCTTTCAGAATCTCATCATCGATCTTCACATCACTCTCAAATTCGTAGATCATTTTTCCGTTGCGGATCTTATACTGCCATTTCGAAGCAACCTCGCCATGAATCTCGCCCATGGGAGCCTCATAAGAAGCCGGTCCTTTGTCATAGTCATAAAACAGACCGCTTACCGGAGCACGCCAGTCGTATACTAATGGAATATGCCCTGCTTTCTCTGCAAAATTTCCAATTCCAATATAAAAGATCTCCGGTTCGTCCTCTCCTTCGTAAATGAAATCCACTCTTCCGAAGAATGGAGAATCTGCCATTCTGCGAAATCTCTGTTTCAGGATCAGCTGCTCTTCATTTGCGGAAATCTGGCGGAACAATGCCTGCTGATTATCATAATTCTCATAACCATACTGGTCCATCTCTGTATAATTTTCCCAGTAATACTCATGCATTCCCTCAATCTCTTTCTGGCCTTCCACCAGAGAAAGGCTGATTTCTGTGATACGTTCTTTTAATTTTTCCAGCACATAGCCCAGATATTCTCTGCCGTTTTTCTTATCTGTCATATTGTTGATATCCTCTGATATTTGCAACTGTTCAGTAACTTCACAGCTACAATACTCCTTATTATTGTTATCATTTTCTCTTATTATTATGATGATAAAATATAGTTACTGTTCACTCCGTTCCCAGCAACACGCTTCGCGATGCAGGAAATATGAACCTCCTCGTGCAATGCCCAAGGAGTATCGTTTGCTTCGCAAACTTAATTTATGCTAATCGCATAAATTCGCGCGGTATGTCTCGGGTTTTCTGTGACCTTCGCTCACAAAAAACACCTCGCGGGATATTACCAGTGAACAGTAACAAAATATATCAATTTTCGTAGATTGGTTTTTAATTATAACATATTACCCTCTTACAGAAAAGACGTAAATCCGGCAAAAATCCCTCAGCCGGTATCTGTATGATTCTATATCTTCCTGGCGAAGGAAATATCTGCATTAGCCTGAAACCAGATATATTCTCTTTCACAAATACCCCTGAGGGATTGTAACTTTATATTTTAAGCAGTTGCCTTATTCTCAAACTGGCTGTTATACAGATCAGCATAGAAACCTTTCTTAGCAAGGAGTTCTTTATGATTTCCCTGCTCGATAATATCGCCGTCTTTCATAACCAATATCAGATCTGCATCCTTGATGGTAGAAAGTCTGTGTGCAATAACAAAGCTTGTTCTTCCTTTCATCAGGTTATCCATAGCCTTCTGGATACGCACTTCGGTTCTGGTATCTACAGAGGAGGTTGCCTCATCCAGGATCAGGATCTTATTATTGGCAAGAATTGCCCTGGCAATAGTGAGAAGCTGTTTCTGTCCCTGGGAAATATTACTGGTTTCTTCATCCAGAACCATGTCATAGCCGCCCGGCTGCTGCATGATAAAGTTGTGCACATGGGCTGCCTTTGCTGCTGCGATCACCTCTTCATCTGTAGCATCCAGACGTCCGTAACGGATATTTTCCATAATGGTTCCTGAGAACAGCCAGGTATCCTGAAGCACCATACCAAACATCTCTCTCAGACTACTTCTGTTAAAGTCTTTGATGTCATAACCGTCTACCTTAATACTTCCGCCATTGAGATCATAGAATCTCATAAGCAGTTTCACCATAGTTGTCTTTCCTGCACCTGTGGGACCTACAATGGCAATCTTCTGGCCATCCTTCACATCTGCAGAGAAATCATTGATAATGATCTTATCCGGATTGTAACCGAATTTTACATGTTCAAACTGTACATCTCCTGTAAGTGTATTAACATCTACAGGGTTCTTCTCATTCTGACTCTCTTCCGGCTCCTCCAGGAATTCAAATACTCGTTCGGAAGCTGCTGCTGAGGACTGTAACAGGTTTGTAACCTGTGCGATCTGCTGAATTGGCTGTGTAAAGTTACGGATGTACTGGAAGAAGGACTGGATATCACCGACTTCAATACTTTTTTTGATTACAAACACGCCGCCTAAGAGAGCTACCATTACATATCCAAGGTTACCTACAAACTGCATGATCGGCATCATCATTCCTGAGAAGAACTGAGATTTCCATGCAGATTCATAAAGCTTCTGATTATCTTTCTCAAATTCTTCTACTACATCATTCTCTTTGTTGAAAACCCGGACCACATTATGACCACCGAAGTTTTCTTCGATCTGACCGTTTACTTTACCCAGATAGCTCTGCTGATCCTGGAAGTATTTCTGGGAATGCTTCATGACAGTCTGGATGATGAACATGGAAACCGGCAGGATCAGAAGTGCTGCCAGAGTCATCCACACATTGATGGAAAGCATCATAATAAATACACCGATCAGGGTTGTCACTGATGTGATCAGCTGTGTCAGACTCTGGTTCAGACTCATCTGCAGAGTATCCACATCATTGGTGATACGGGAGAGGATCTCACCGTTTGTTCTGCTCTCATAATAGTTCAGAGGCAGTCTGTTGATTTTCTTTGAAATATCTTTTCTCAGATTATAGGTAACATCATTTGAGATCCCTGACATTACGAATCCCTGTACAAAGGAAAAGCATGCACTTAACACATACAATCCAAGTGTCCATAACAGGATCATCCCGATCTTTCCGAAGTCAATTTCACCGGTTCCGTTTACCTTGGCAACCAGGCCGTTAAACAGCTCTGTGGTCGCCTTACCTAAAATCTTAGGCCCTACAATACTAAACACAGTTCCCGCTACTGCAAAGATAAACATCAGTATAAAGCGGAATTTATATCGTCCCATATAACGGAAAAGCTTAGCCATGGAGCCCTTGAAGTCTTTCGCCTTTTCGCCGGACATCATACGTCCATGTCCTCCCATAGGACCTCTTCTTCTCTGTTCGCTCATGCCAGTTCCTCCTCTGATAACTGAGATCTTGCAATCTGCTGATATACCTCACAATTTGCCATCAGTTCCTTATGAGTTCCAATACCTGCCATATGTCCGTCGTCCAGTACAATGATCTGGTCTGCACCAAGGATAGTACTGATTCTCTGGGCAACGATCACAGTAGTTGCATCCTTGGTGTACTCCTTCAATGCCTTTCTTAACTGACTGTCAGTCTTAAAGTCAAGAGCAGAGAAGCTGTCATCAAAGATAAATATCTCCGGATCCTTTGCAATGGCTCTGGCAATGGACAGACGCTGTTTCTGTCCGCCCGAAACATTGGTGCCTCCCTGTGATACAGGAGATTCATATTTCTCCGGTTTGGTATCAATAAATTCTGTAGCCTGTGCAACCTCTGCTGCTTCCTTTACCTGTGCATCAGTAATCTCCGGCTTACCATAGCGGATATTGGAATCAATAGTACCTGAGAAAAGTACACCCTTCTGCGGCACATATCCCAGCTTATCACGAAGCTCTTTCTGAGTCATGTCACGGACATCCACACCATCCACTTTAACAGAACCCTTTGTCACATCATAGTATCTTGGGATCAGATTGATCAGGGTACTCTTACCGCTTCCAGTACTTCCGATCACTGCAATCGTCTGACCTTTCTTTGCTTTAAAGGAAATGTCTGTCAGTACATTCTCACCTGCTTCCGGGTAAGCAAAGGATACATGGTCAAATTCAATCTCACCTTTCACATTTTCTGACGGATGTACCGGAGTTTCTGGATCCTGAATAGAAACCTCTGTTTTCAGAACCTCATCAATACGAAGCGCTGCAACATTTGCTCTCGGGAGCATAATAGACATTGCAGTGATCATCAGGAAGGACATAATGATCTGCATTGCATACTGGATAAATGCCATAACATTACCAACCTGCATGGTTCCGTTGTCTACTGCATGGGCACCACTGTAAATAATAAGTACAGATACACCATTCATGATCAACATCATAATGGGCATCATAAAAGTCATACATCTGTTGACAAACAGGTTTGTTTTTGTCAGATCCAGGTTTGCTTTCTCAAAACGATCTTCCTCATGCTTCTCACGGCTGAATGCACGGATAACAGGAATACCTGTCAGAATCTCACGGGATACCAGATTCAGTCTGTCGATCAGAGTCTGTAAGATAGTGAATTTTGGCATTGCCACCTGGAACAGCACAAAGATCACAATCAGGATCAGGCCAACTGCCACACCAAGGATCCATGTCATAGAAGAATCTGTATTCAATACCTTGATCACACCACCAATACCAAGGATCGGCGCGTACAGAACAATACGGAACATCATTGCCATAACCTGCTGTACCTGCTGCACATCATTGGTGCTTCGTGTGATCAGGGATGCTGTGGAGAATTTGTGATATTCTCTGCTGGAGAAGCTCATAACCTTGCGGTAAATGCTGTTTCTCAGGTCATGACCAAGTCTGCCTGCCACTCTGGCCGAAATAAATGTGACGCTGATTGCTGCCAGCATGATCACCAGAGCCATGGCAAGCATTCTGATACCTGACATCAGGATGTAATGCATCTGAATGGCATCCACATCTTTCCCCAGTGCTTCATATTCTGAAGCAACAAAGGAAACACAAGCCTGTGTCACAATAGACTCCGGCATATCTTTCAGCTTCTCATCCACCTGACTCATAATCTGCTGTACTGCTTCTTCCGGCATCTGCGCCAGCGCTGTCAGTGGGTCTGTTCCCTCCGGAAGGCCCATCTGTGCAACCATTGCCTGCCCCTGTTCACTGTCTTCGGAAAAGGCAGATACCATCATCATTGCCTTTGAGAAATCCTCATTTAAATTCTCTCTGGTTTCTTTGGAAATATCATCTTTTAATACCCAGGTATCATCTTCCTGTGTATAATTCTGTGAAACTTCCTTTTTCTGATCCTCATCCATAAAAATCTGAAGATTCTGCAAGGTTGAATCCCGAAGCTTATCCGGCACACTGTCTTCAATACCTTTCTGCTGGATACCTACATTAATGATCTTGGAGGTATAATCCGGCAGGGAAAGATCACAGTACGCCTGCAGAAACAGAAGTGCTATGATCAGGACAATGTATCCCGCTGATTTCTTCAGATATTTCATCAGTTTAATCATTGCTTGATTCCCTCTTTTCCTATTTTTAATATGTATGTCTGTTTAAACTCACGTGTCAGTTCTTTTACAGACAATATTATTTTTATCTGAACATGCTGATACAGTTTTCTCAATCTGCTCCACCATGTATTTTTCAGTTTCTACCTGTTGACAGGTATCTCCGAAATATTATCCAGAATCTGCCCAAAAAACCTTCGTAAAAGACATAGCTCTGCTTCGCTGAAATTGCTGAACATCACTTTCTCCACAGCTTTGCTTTCCTGCTGGAGCTCCTCCACGATTTTTCTTCCGTTTTCTGTCAGATATACACGCATGATGCGTTGGTCTTTATCATCACGTTTCCTGCAGACAATGTCGGCTTTCTCCAGACGCTGGATACTTACATTAACAGTGGGCGGTGTTACACACATCCACTCTGCAATCTCCTTCTGGCTACAGCCGTTATGTCTGTATACGATCATAATGATCGGCATCTGTCCCTGCTGGATACCGATTTCCCGTATACGCTGCATACATCTCATACCATATTGGCGGTTGATTTCCATAAAGAGAGCAGGCATGCTTTTCTCTTCTCGTTTCTCTTTCTTCTCCTCTTCCGGGCACCACATAACTTCACTCCTTTCCGGCCTCTGTCCTCTTTCAGGTCTGATATTATTTTTAATTAGCCTGACTAATCATATATAATATACTTTTAGACAAAAAATGCAAGTGTTTTTTGTGCAGTTTATAATTATTTTAGATTTAGCTTTGATATTTCCAATTTGTAAATATTCAATTTTATTTTGCCCGGCTAATATTTTTCATCTCAGGTCGAATAAAATTTCCAATATTCTTCAAGCTCTATCTCTGCATAACTTCTTTATAAAATTCTATAAACGCATTAATTGCCGGAGACCGCCATTTATTTTTGTGGAGCAGCAACTGTGTCCATACAGTTACCGGGCAGCCGGCAACATCCAGTCTTTTAATCTGTCCGTCTTTCACATATTTCTCCGAAATAAAATCCGGAAGAAAGGAAAGCAGGCTGCTGTTTTTTACCAGTTCACATATCTGAATCGGATTTCCGATTTCAAGAACCGGACGGATTTCCAGTGATTGGGACGCAAGGGTTTCATTCAGTATTTTTCTGTAGCTCATGGCTTGTTCTGTTAACACAAACTCATTCTGAGAAATTTCACTTAATTTCCATGAACAGCCTGCAACAGGATTATCAGCCGCTGCAATAAAATGAACCTGTTCTTCCTGTTCCGCACAAATAATAAAATCCGAATCATAAATATGCCTGTCCAGAGTAAAAACCAGATCTGTTTCGTTCTTCCGCAATTTATCAAACATCTGCTCTGTACCGTTTTCTGTTATCTCCACTTTTATTTCCGGATACTGATGATGAAAACGCAGAAAATCATTTTTAAAATATCTGCTGCAGACAGAACTGGACATAGACAACCGGATCTCGCCTTCAATGCTTTCAGCCGAATTCAGCGAATCAAGCATTTTCGCCTGTGCCTTCAGAATGTTTCGAGCCTGCTGCAAAACTAAAACTCCCTTTTCCGTAAGATTGATTTTATGATAATAACGGTCAAACAGCCTGACATCAAGTTCCTTTTCCAGTTGTTTAATCTGTGAAGAAACTGTAGACTGCGTATATCCCAGTTCCTTTGCAGCAGCCGAAAATCCTGAATATTCACATACTGCAATAAAAGTTTTTAACACATTTGTATCCATTTCTCGTTCCTTTCCCATATTTTTTTCAATATTTTCCCATCAAAACGCAGAAGAGTTATTTTTCTTATACAAACGATATTTTCAATAATATACAACAAAACAATCAATTTTACAAATATTGTTTTTTATCTTATAATATCCTTTATATGAACTTCTGAAGGGAGCGTTATCTTATGAAACGTGAACAGCTTGGAAGCCGGCTTGGCTTCATTATGCTTTCCGCCGGCTGCGCCATTGGCTGCGGAAATGTGTGGAAATTCCCGTGGATGTGCGGGCAAAATGGCGGCGGCAGCTTTATGCTGATCTATCTTCTGTGTCTGGTCATCCTGGGAATCCCGGCTCTTGTGTTGGAATTTTCCATCGGAAGAGCGGCTCAGACAAGTCCCCTTTTCATGTACCGTAAGCTGGAAAAGCCAGGACAGAAATGGGGGATTTTCGGTTGGTTCTGTCTGCTTGGCAACATTGCCCTGATGGCATTTTACACTGTTGTCTGCGGCTGGATCATTTATTATTTTGTACAATTTCTCAGAGGTAAAAATGGTTCACTGGGATTTTCAGCCATGATCTCCTCTCCCTCTGTGAATGTATTCTTCTTACTGGTCACTGTAGTCATTGCATTTTTCATCCTTTCCTTCAATCTTCAGGGAGGACTGGAGCGTGTGACAAAATATATGATGTCTGCACTGCTGGTACTGATGCTTGCTCTCGCTGTACACAGTCTTTTTCTGAAAGGCTCTGGTGAGGGAATGACCTTTTATCTGAAACCGGATTTCTCAAAGATTGATGGTTCGGTGATCGTAGGGGCAATGAACCAGGCATTCTTTACTTTATCTACAGGTATGGGTGGCATGGCTATCTTTGGCAGCTATATTGGCAAAGAGCATTCTCTAATGGGGGAAGCTATCCATGTGATCACACTGGACACACTGGTTGCTTTTCTGGCAGGAGTTATTATTTTCCCTGCATGCTTTACCTTTAATCTGGAAGTAAATGCAGGTCCGAGCCTTCTGTTTGATACAATGGCAGCAGTTTTTAACAACATGTCCGGAGGTCGCATCTGGGGTTCCTTATTCTTCCTGTTCATGGTATTTGCAGCTATGTCAACAGTTCTGGGAGTGTGCGAAAACATCCTGGCAATGATACGTGAGCTCACCGGCTGGTCTCGTCCAAAAGGTAGCGTGGTCTGCGGCACAGGTGTCTTTCTTCTGGCACTTACCACAGCCCTTGGTTTCAGCGTTTTCCACTTCCAGCCATTTGCCGAAGGAACTACCTGGCTTGATTTCTGGGATTTTATTGTTTCCAACAATATTTTACCCCTTGGCTCTCTCATCCTTGCACTCTTCTGCTGTAATAAGTTCGGCTGGGGATGGGATAACTTTATCAAAGAGAGCAATACCGGTAAGGGCTTAAAGGTACAGAGCTGGATGAAACCGCTCTTCCGATTTGTACTTCCGATTATAATTGCCTTTATCTATATTTATGGAATGTTCACATTCAACTGGAAATAAAAAAGAAAAATAAGCTCCGTGGATCAAAACTTCTATCCACAGAGCTTATTTTTTATCCAACCATCATTTTTAATTTTAGTGAACCTTCTGATCCAGCATTCTCCGGATCAGCTCAATTGTATCCTTCAGTCCATAGTTGGCACTGTTGATGCACAAATCATAATTCTCCGGTTTTCCCCATTTCTCACCGGTATAAAATTCATAATATTTCTTATGCTGCTTATCCATCTGCTTCAGAAAACGTACTGCCTGTTTCAGATTCATATTACGGATATCCATAACGTGCTGCACACGAACCTGGAACGGAGCACTGATAAACAGACTGATATGAGGAATATGATTATTCTTAAGAATCGCATCTGCGCAACGTCCCATGATCACGCAGTCTTCACTCTTTGCCAGTTCACAGATCAGATCACTCATATTGAAAAATACTGCGTCCTGCTTCGGAAGTCCATGATAACGATTGAATTCCCTGAACCAGGTTTTCAGATCTGTGTGTTTTTTCTTTCTGTATTTATCAAACCCTTCAAAATTACCAGTATCACTGACTGCATTTTTGTCTGCCTGCAGACGCTTCATAACCTGATCAAAAATTTCTGCATCATAATAGTTGATCTGAAGCTGATCCGCCAGTTCAAATCCGATATCATTACCGCCACTTCCCTGTGTACGGCTGATACAGATGATCAGATGATCATTTTCGGAAATCTCATTCTGGCGTCTTGCGATCAGATTATTCAGACTGATACGTTCTTTATCTACAATATCTGTCTGTCCAAATGTATCCGGAAGACTTTCAATCTCTTTCAGAATACTGTCATACTCTATCATAAGACGTCTTCTCTCGCTCTTATCCCTGATGGTACGGGCCATGTTACTGATCAGCGCCAGTTCACTTCTGAGCAGATGTCCGTCCGGCTTGGTATACATCAGTGCTGCCAGATGACGGAGAGTTGTTTCTTTTTGTCCTGTAAATGTACGTCCCAGAGAGGAACCCACACATTTATAAACTTCTTCGTCCAGGTTATAAATGCGTATTGCAAGTTCTTTACATTTTTCCTGATTATCCTGCATAATGATCCTCCCTCTTTATAAAAAGAATACAAACATATCAATAACAAACACCGGAATCAGAAATGCCACAGACCAGAGCATATATCCGAAGAATGACGGCATCTTCACACCGTTCTCATCAGAGATTGCCTTTACCATAAAGTTCGGGGCATTTCCGATATAAGTGTTGGCACCCATGAATACCGCACCACAGGAAATGGCAGACAGAATCTTGGTAGGTACTGTTCCCAGTGTGGTTGTGATTCCATTTGTAAATGCCAGCGTTCCGGCTGTTGTAAGGAATACCAGATAAGTAGGTGTGTTATCCAGGAAACTGGAAAGTGCACCTGTTGCCCAGAACATCTCTGCCGGTTCAGTAACTCCCAGATTCGGTCCTACAGCTTTCAGAAGCATCAATGCAGGCTGCATGGTGATAAAAATACCGATGAATAAAACCGCAACCTCTTGGATCGCACCCCAGGTAAAATGGTTCCTGATACGGATCTGCTTATCTGTTGTCTTAAAGGAAAGAAAAGCAGCAAGCAGAATGATCACGATTTCGATCAGAGCCGGGAATGTCAGGGTTACTTCTCCAAAGAGATGAATGCCTCTTACATTGCCTGCAGCATCCTGGAATGCGGACATTCCCGGAAGTACACCGCTTAAAATTACCGCGCCAACGATCATCACAAGGAAAATGATATTGTGCAGTCCATCCAGACGAAACTGAGTACCCGGTTTACGGATATCCGGTTTACGGCCATTTGCAATATCTTTTCTGTAGGAACGTTTATCAATCTGATAAAATACAAACAGCAGAATGACCATATTAAAGATCAGTACAGGGAACAGATGCAGGCTCCAGAAGAATGGAACACCTCGCATAAATCCCATTAACAGCGGCGGATCTCCAATCGGGGTAAGACATCCACCCATATTGGAAATCATGAAGATAAAGAAGATCATAATATGTCCTTTTCTCTTTCTCCATGAATTCATTTTAATTACCGGACGTACCATCAGCATACTGGCACCGGTGGTACCGATACAGCTTGCCAGAAGAGTTCCCAGTGCAAGCAGACCTACATTAACACGGGGGGAACCTGCGAAATCACCCTCCATGGTAATATTACCTGATACGCAGAACAGACCGAATAACAGAATGATAAATGTAAGATAATCATTCACAATACAGTCCAGAACTGTCTCTGCAGTCTTTCCGGCTCCATAAACGAAAGCAAATGGAACCACCATCAGAATGATCCATAAGGCAACAACCAGTGGCTGATGAGACTCCCACCACTCCGCTTTTACCAGAGGCATCACTGCAATACATAACAAAAGCCCTGCAAAGGGAATGCAAAGCCATACAGGTACTGTAGATGGTGCTTTACTGCCTTCTGCCGCAAATACACTCAACGGACAAGCCAGAAGAACTGCAAAAAAAGCACCCAGTACGGTCACCAACTTTTTCAAAACTGCCACCTCCATATTGTATTTTCGTACAGCGCGATTATCATTCAGGAGATTTTTTTCATATACGTGTTTCTTCCTATTTAATATGCGCTTGTTTTTTACAGATGCAATTATATCATACAGCATACAAAAATCAATTGTGTGGATAGTGAATATTTATACTTTATTTCCTGTTTTTTTATACATTTTTTACATATTCCCTGATTATTTTCGTTTATATTTTAACGATTTAATCTTTATTACTGACATTTTTTTGTGCTGCCTTATCTATTTTTTAAAATTGTACTGATTTTGAAACACATGACCCAATAACTGCTCCGCAGTTTATCACTTTTGGGCAATTAAAGCAGGGAGCTTTCTTATATGCAATACGAAAAATGCTCCCCAACAGCAATTCCCGCTGTCAGAGAGCATTTCGCATATTTCTTATATGAACTGATTGGTTACCTCATCATACTCATAATCGATGGAATGCATCTTCGCCACCAGTTCGTCTTTCTTCAATCCTCTGCATGTGCAGAGTGCTTCCAGGGAATCATAGTAATCCCTGAGCTGAGTATTCACATAACTCAGCAGAATCATTGGATCTTTGGGTATCATTTAGTTTCCGTCCTTTACCGTAACAATGAATTCCCCATTCTGAACATCCAGCACCAGAGTATCACCTGCATGAACATCTCCGGACAAAATCTTTCTCGCCGCAAGAGTCTCTACATATTTCTGCAGATAACGTTTCAGCGGACGTGCACCATATACCGGATCATAGCCATTCTCGATAACCTGATTCTTGGCTGCATCTGTCAGTTCCAGGGAAAGCTCCTGGTCTGCAAGACGTTTGTCAAGCTCGCCGACCATCAAGTCTACTATCTTACCAATATTGGATTTTGTCAAGGGCTTGAACATAATTATTTCATCCAGACGGTTCAGGAATTCCGGACGGAAATGACCTCTCAGGTCATCCATAACCTGGCTCTGAGCCTCAGGTTTGATTTCACCATTCTCATCAATACCATCCAGCAGATACGGAGAACCGATGTTGGAAGTCATGATAAGAATTGTATTCTTAAAGTCAACTGTACGTCCCTGAGAATCTGTGATACGGCCATCATCCAGTACCTGTAACAGTACGTTAAACACATCCGGATGTGCTTTCTCAATCTCATCGAAAAGTACAACACTGTATGGTTTACGGCGGACTGCCTCAGTAAGCTGGCCACCCTCCTCATATCCTACATATCCCGGAGGCGCTCCGATCAGTCTGGATACAGAATACTTCTCCATGTACTCACTCATATCAATTCTGACCATATTCTGTTCATCATCAAACAGATTCTCCGCCAGAGTTTTGGCAAGCTCTGTCTTACCTACACCTGTAGGACCAAGGAACAGGAAGGAACCGATAGGCTTGGTCGGATCCTTGATACCGGCTTTGGAACGAAGGATTGCATCTGTAACCCTCTTCACACCTTCATCCTGGCCTACAACTCTCTTGTGAAGCTGATCTTCCAGAGTGAGGAGTTTGGCTCTCTCGCCTTCTGTCAGTCTTGTTACAGGAATACCGGTCCATCTGGAAATGATCCTTGCGATCTCATCATCAGTAACTGCCTCATGAACCAGACTTCTGTCACTTTCTTTGACACTCTTTTCTTCGATTTCCAGCTGCTGCTGTAATTTCGGAAGTTCGCCGTACTGTAACTGTGCGGCCTTCTCCAGATCATAGTTCTGTTTTGCTTTCTGGATCTGCTTATTCACATCCTCAATCTGCTCACGAAGCTTCTGTAATTTCTCTACAGAATGCTTCTCATTATCCCACTGTGCTTTCTGTGTATTAAAGGTATCACGAAGCTCTGCCAGCTCCTTCTGAAGTGCTTCCAGACGTTCCTTACTCAGGTTATCTGTCTCTTTCTTCAGTGCAGATTCCTCAATCTCCAGCTGCATGATCTTACGGCGCTGTTCATCCAGCTCTGAAGGCATGGAGTCCAGCTCTGTCTTGATCAGGGCACAGGCCTCATCCACCAGGTCAATGGCCTTATCAGGAAGAAAACGGTCTGTGATATATCTATGTGAAAGTGTAGCTGCTGCAACCAGTGCACTGTCTGTAATCTTAACACCATGGAAGACCTCATATCTCTCCTTCAGACCACGAAGGATGGAAATGGTATCCTCCACTGTAGGTTCATCTACCATAACAGGCTGGAAACGACGTTCCAGAGCTGCATCTTTCTCAATATACTGACGGTACTCATCCAGAGTTGTGGCACCGATACAGTGAAGCTCACCTCTTGCAAGCATAGGCTTCAGCATATTGCTTGCATCCATGGCTCCGTCAGTCTTACCTGCACCAACGATCAGATGTAACTCATCAATGAAAAGAATGATGTTTCCTTCACTCTTCTTTACTTCTTCAAGGACTGCTTTCAGACGTTCCTCAAACTCACCTCTGTATTTGGCACCTGCTACCAGAGCACCCATGTCCAGGGCAAAAATCTTCTTATCCTTCAGACCTTCCGGCACATCCTCTGCCACGATTCGTTGTGCAAGACCCTCGATTGCTGCTGTTTTACCTACACCAGGCTCACCGATAAGCACAGGATTGTTCTTGGTCTTACGGGAAAGGATTCTGATAATATTACGGATTTCTTCATCACGTCCGATCACAGGATCCAGCTTCTGGTTACGTGCCTTTTCAACTAAATCCTCACCATATTTGTTCAAAGTATCATAAGTAGCTTCCGGATTGTCACTGACTACACGCTGATTGCCTCGTACTGTAGAAAGTGCCTGCAGGAAACGCTCCTTAGTAATGCCAAATTCCTGAAACAGTTTCTTCATGCTTGGACTTGGATATCTCAACAAAGCAAGGAATAAATGCTCTACAGAGACATATTCATCACCCATTGCCTTGGCTTCATCCTCTGCACTGACCAGAGCCTTGTTCAAATACTGTCCGAAACGAAGCTCACCGCCAGATACCTTAACCTTAGCATCCAGTGCCTGATTCAGAGAATTTCTGAAATAATCTTTATCTATCTCCATCTTCTCGATCAGTTTAAGGATCAGGCTGTCTTCCTGTTCCAGCAGAGCATATAAAAGATGCTCCTCTTCAATTTCCTGGTTGCCAAACTGATAAGCAACCTTCTCCAGATCCTGGACAGCCTGTACGGATTTCTGTGTAAATTTACTGATATTCATAGGCTAACCCTCCTCTTATATGAGAAATATCTCTCCCACAGGAGAAATATGTTGTTTTCTTTGTTCTGCATGTAATATAACACATGTTGTTAGCACTGTCAATAGGTGAGTGCTAATATTTTGTAAAGAATTTGTGACCCTCGGAAATTTCTGAATGATTTTCTGAAAGAATGGGTAGTTCGGATGGATGAACTGAAATCCGATGAGATTACCAAAGATAAATATTTTGAATGGAAAATCACCCAGCCACAGACCTGTGACGGATGCGAGAAATATGAACCAAGAAAAAATGGCGCTCTGTAAAAACAGAACTGAGTGAAACTTAACGAAACTTAAATTATGCCCAATATGGAATATACTTTTTATATCTTGGTGCAGTATCCGGATTCATTTCTGATTATATTTCGCTCCACATACCCGTAGTGTTCTAGAGCGTGTCTGAAAAATCATTTCCGCAATCTGCACGCCCCACTTCCTTTCCAGACAGAAAAAGACGCAAGCCACCTTTCTATGACTCACGCCTTTCTCTGCATAACTTATTTTTCTATTCTTCTGTTTCCAATTCCAATCTCTGTAAAATATCTCTTACAATACCTGCATCTTCAATCAGATTAATTCCAAAACATTTTTTACCTGCATCCTTCAAAGACGCACCCACATGATATGCTTTCATTTTATCAAGAATTAAAAAACGATCATGAAATACTTTTGTGTACTTCACATCCAGTTTAGGATACTGTGCATTAAAGTTATCTACATCTGTTTGAGATAATTTTGTCCGTTGCAGTGTATAAACTGTCACCGCCGCATTTTCTTTCTTTTTGGACAAAATATTTAACCTAGATTATTCACGGCACAGTCGTGAAAGTGGCTGAAAACCACATAGTTTCTATATTTTAACTGAATATTGCTTTTCACCTATCAGATGAATGAAAAAAGAGCATCCATTTGTGGTAAAATTAAGGTGTCGAATCTTAAAAAATAACCCAAAGGAGCCCTTTAGGAGTATTGTAAACACCTTAGCCTTAGAAGATTGGTGTTATCAGCAAATATGCGAAAACAACGCATTGATACCGTCCGCTTAAAACTGCTGAAGATTGCTGCAAAAGTAGTTCATTCAGCAAGATATATCACATTCAAGCTGTGTAGCAGCTGCCCTTATAAGAATGAATTCTATGAGACATTTTCAAATATCGGTAAGCTGAATATACAGTTGGAATAGCAACTATTAACGAACCTTGACAGCCTAATAACTGCTTAGAACTTTGCCAGAGGGATTTAATTCTGCTCCACTGGAAAATCCTTCCCTCGCCTTCCTCTGTCAGAGATTCTGTCATATCCCTTTTCATATACTTTCCACAACAAATACAGAAAACAGGAACCCCCTCCTGCACAAACCGTTTTCCCGCCAAGAATCATACCTTCCGTCTGGGATACCGTCTTCGGAAGCATCAGATACAGCTTAAATTCTGCCACAGCCTGATCCACCTTTTCTTTCCAGAACCCAAAGTCAGACCACCTTGACGGAATCCATCCCTCCGGCCAGGTCAGATGTGTAAAAAGAAGCCAGACCACCGTCCCTGCCATTACACTGTACAGCAGGTTGCAGAACCAGTACTCTGCATCTTTCACTGTATAGTTCTTTTTTTCTCTGCTTATTTCCGTCCACAGACTGCCAGAAAGAACCGCCGGAAGCAGCAGTAATGCCGCCAGTCCTGCATTTTTCGGTAAAGTCGAGGATACCACAGTTCCCTGAAGTCCGTATTTCATCAGAAATCCGTTCACTGTACTTTCTTCGGTTTCTCCATTTCTCCTTCTGATAAACAAACGATTATAAAAAAGTTCCGTCTCGGTATCATCCGCAGAAGCCGCCCCGAAAACCAGAATTTTCTGCCCCCAGTCCGCAACTTTCCTGACAGTATAAGTACGTCCCTGAAACAGAATCTGACCACCCGGAACCTTATTGCCAAAGAGCTCCCAGGCAGTTGTACCATCAATCACGCAACCATCCGGATCACCTTCTGTCAGAGCTGCTGCCTGCCAGTCATACCCTGCGGGATTTCCCTTAAGATACACAGTCATCGCCTGTGCCTGCCGGTTTCCTTCTTTCGCAGAAATCTCCCTCAACCCTGCATCTGCATAAAAACATACATCATAAGGCTTCTCACTTTTTCTTTCCTGCTTCAGGATATTTTCTGCTCCTTTCCTGTCAGGATAAGCTGCGGACAGAAACACTGATACTGCTGTATCATTTCTGATCTGCACATAATTATAGACTCCCAGAAAATAAATACAGAAAATAATCAGCCACACAGTCAGAGTACCGGCTTTCCTTAAAAAGGCACTCTGACTTCTGACACTCATTCCTCCAGCAGCCTGATCCGGCTGCCGCTGCTGATCTCTCTGTCACTGGAAGTCACGATTTTCTGGTCACTTGATAAATCCCCGTTCTCCAGCGCAGCAGTGGAAGAATTTTTATCTTTCACATTCACATACGTTTTTCGCGCTACCAGTACCTCACCCAGGACGGTGTTCTGTGTATCTGTCACATAAACATAGTATCTGCCATTTTCCTCATACAATGCGCTCAGCGGAACACAGGCATTAAAAGGACCTGCATCCTGAGAGATTGTAAATTCCGCAGTATCACCTATGGAAAGAGTTCCCTCCGGTACCTGTACAGAAAGAATGTACTGATTTTCATTACTGCTGTCCTCTTTCACAGACTCCACTTTCGCTCCTGTAATCTCTTTTTCATCCGCACCTTTTAAAATTACCTCTCCGCCACTCTTTATGTATTTCAGATCATCTTTGCTGACCTCTGCCTGAAACCGAAAGGTTCCTTTGGATTCATAAAGGACAACCGCAGCTTCCGCTCCTGTCTGGCTTCCTGTCACTGCACTCAGACTCTTTATCACACCATCACAGGGTGCTTTCACTTTTCCCTTTCGTGCCAGCACTTTCTGCAACGTTTCCAGATCTTTCTGCGCAGTCTCAAGTTCCGCCTGCGTATTCTCCAGCGTGGAATCCGAAGCATCACCGATCTGCGTATCCCGGATTGCCTGCTCTGCTGACTGAAGTTCTCTTCTGCGGCTGAGCATGGCTTCATTCACCGCCTCCTCTTTCGCCCGGATATCATCAATCAAAACCTGCTCCTGAGAATTGTCCTGCGCATTCGAATTGTCGCCGTTTCCTGATGTATTTTTATTCCCTTCGCCATCTGTGCGATCCATATTTCCGGAATCATCGGAGTTCTCCGGATCATCTGTATTCCCGAAATCGTCTGTATTTCCCGGATCATCAAACTCGCTGGAATCACTGAACTTCTCCTCATCCGGTATCTTATCCTGTACGTCATTCTGCGCCGCATCCCGCTGTGCGTAATAATCCTGAAGCTTCTGTCTGGCTATGGCTGCCTCATTCTGTGCCGCCTGCACACTGTAATTTCCGCTGGAAACCGCACTGTTATAATTTTCCTGTGCATCTGAAAACTCATTATTTCTCTTCTGCTGATTCACAGACTCTGCACTGATCAGATCATTGATCTTCCCCTGCAGAACATCTATGGCATCCTGTTTTTCCTTTATGGTTTTTTTTAGATATTTTACAGAAAACTTCAGCAGCGCATCCCCTTTTTTCACATTCTGTCCTTCCTGCACATAAACCTGCTCCACCTTCTGTCCCTCCTGGGTAAAAACTGCCCGTTCTCTGGTTCCCATCACTTTACCTGTGCCGGTCACCTCATGCGTGATCACCTGATTCTGAGCTGTTTTTGTCTCTACCTGTGCTACATTCACCGAATCTGCCGCCCTGGACAGAAAAGTAAACAAAAGCATCAGGGCAAAAAATCCTGCCAGAATTTTTATCAGTTTTATTTTCTTCATAGATAAATCCTCTCGTTTCTGTCGCTCTATTCCTTGATTGCCGTGGATATGATCCCTTGTTCCAGATAATCCTGCCCTGCCAGAAAAACGATCACTGCCGGGATCAGAACCAGAACAGATACCGCAAATGCCTTTCCTGTCTGGGAGATATCGATCTGTGGAAGGTACAGAGACAGCGGCCACAGACTTTTGGTCTTCAGAAATGCCATTGGCTGTTCGATCAGATTCCAGTATTCCAGAAATCCCAGAACCAGTGCCGAAATGATACCCGCAGAACCCAGAGGGATTCCGATTCTGATAAAAATAAGCAGCTCACCCGCCCCGTCCAGCCGCGCAGATTCCATCAGTGCCTCCGGAATACTCTCAAAGAAACGATACATGATAAAAACCGGAAACGTGGAAAAGGCCGCCGGAAGAATAATCCCCCACAGATGATCCAGAAGTTTCATCTGATCCAGAACCAAATAATTACTGAGCATCATTACCTGAAAGGGCATCATCATCAATGCCACATAGATCATAAACAGCAGATTTTTTCCCGGAAAACGATATCTGGCAAATCCCCACGCTGCCGGTACTCCCACCAGGATCTGCCCTGCCAGAACTCCGACAGTAATCTTTACGGAATTCCAGAACATCCCAAAAAACTCCGGAGAATCCAGCAGGACTTTCACATAGGATCTCAGCGTCGGATAAAGCGGAAGTACTCTCCAGAATACATAACTGACTGCCTGACCGGAAGCAGATCCACTGTCTGCTGTCAGTACCGCCCCCAGAAGATCATTTAATTCCTTCTGCCCCATCAGTGATCCTGTAACTGAAAAAAATACCGGAAATATTGCCACCAGTGCAAGGAGTACAAGGAGCAGTCTTCCTATCTTCCTGATACGGAATATCTGCATAACTTTTCTCATTCTGCCCCGCCTTTCCCCCAGGCTTTCCACAATCCCAGGATCAGCAGAAAAATCACCAGTCCGGTCACCACTGCCGCAGCCGACATCTTATCCAGCGACAGGTCCCTATACCAGTTGTTAAACAGATGCTGAAGCAGATACATTTTTTCCTGCGGATAATCACCGGCCACCAGATATGCCTCACGGAAAACCTTAAATGCATTGAGTACAGAAAGTACCACGATCGTAAAAAGGGACGGGAGCAGATTCGGGAGTGTGATCTTCGTAAAACATTTCCACTCCCCTGCCCCGTCCACTTTTGCTGCCTCGTAAAGTGCCGCCGGAATGGCAGACAATCCTGCCATCCAGAGCACTACATCATATCCAAGATTTCTCCATATATAACTGATCACCAGTACATAAAAGGAAGCACCTGTATTCATCCAGTCAGTCGTCTGAACAGATAACATATGAAGCAGGTGATTCAATAAGCCCTGATCGTCAAAAAGCAGTCTCCACAGAAGTACCACTGATGCTACAGGGATTGCCATTGGCAGAAGAAAGAAACTTTTCAGAATCTGCGTAAATCTTTTTTGCCCTGCAAGCAGGACTGCTATGATCAGAGACAATACCACCAGCAGCGGCACACACACTCCGAAGAACCGAAGTGTGTTGCCTGCTGCCAGACGAAACGCTTTGTTTGCAAATATCGTCCTGTAGTTCTCTATCCCCACAAATTCTCCATTCACTGCCCCGCAAAAAGATCTGCGGATCACATCCACATACGGGATCAGCCAGAAAATGCAGACACCTGCAAAACTCGGAAGAATAAAAGCCAGACCTTTTTGTGTATTTCTGAAAGCTGCACATCTTCTGCGATTTCGTTTCCGACTAAACAGCAAATCTGATTTTGCGTTCCGTTTCTCTGTTAAAGATAAGTGTTCTTTTAAATTAATCTTCATTCTCTTAAACTCCCTTACCTTGCAGTATTGGGTAATCAGCAGCAGACAGCCGCTTATTCAGATAAATACAGATTTACTTCCTGCATGATCTCTTTCACAGCATCATCCAGCCCCGTTTCTCCATTGAGGTATTTCTCACCGGATTCCGTTACTGCACTTCGGATGATCTGATTACTCTTTGCAGGTACAGTAAGTGTTTTTCCCAGATCCATGATGTTCTGTATTGCTTCATCTTCCGGAATGATCTCGTCCATCACAAACTGTTTGATATTACCATCTCCCGTATCATAAGAGGTTCCGATCGAGCCAATGGTATCTCCGCTGGATTTTCCCATTTTCCAGTAAGCCATATCCTCATAAACTTTACTATTTACAGCTAACCCTTCCGTATTACTTGCTCTCTGGGATTCCTCTTCAAACAGAAACTTGACAAACTTCTCTGCCGCTTCTTTTTCGGATGCCTTTGCACTGACCCCGACAGCACTCCTTGGATAGAAACAGTTCTCGCTTTGTCCGTTCAGAAGTTTATAATCCAGATCCGGATCTACTTTTCTTGCAGAATCTAAAGATACCAGACCTTCCGGTGAGAGCAGGCCTCCTGCTGCTACTGTATCAACTTTTGCAAGCAGACTGGTTACGGATCCTGAAATGTCCATATATCCTGAATGATCTGAATCTGCCCAGTCATCCCCCATCTGATAAGCTTTCTTTGTTTCTTCTATCGCATTTTTCTGAGTCTGCCAGATCCTGTTTACCTGTTCCAGATATTCTTTCACAGCATTTTCATTCAGAGTTCCGTCTTCGTTCATCCATGCAGGTATACTATTATCTATGGTTCCCTGTATCAGATAGGATGGTGCTATAGAAAAATCGCTGAAGAATTGTAATTTTCCATAGCTATCTTTCTGCGACTCCGCTGCATCAGCTTCTGTTGTCAGATCCGTAATTCCGGCTATGATATCCTTATTTCCCTCTATCATCGGAATGCCGAACTTGACAGGCATGGTATAAATGCTTCCGTCCTCTTTTGTATATGCGTCCTTGATATTGGACAGGATATCTGTATCTTTTAATACCCCGCTTAAATCCTCCAACATTCCTTTTTCTATATAAGTATCCTCTGAAATACCATCCAGAAGCAGGACATCCGGCCCTGTTCCTGCCATGATCTCTGTATTGAGAACTTTCAGCGCATCTGTATCTGTAACAGAATCATCTCCCGACATTCCCGTCTCAATATTTACATAAACATCCGGATATTTCTTCTGGAAAAGCACTGCTGCCTGTTTTATGAAATCATTATCTTTCAGGGAATAAACAGTCAGCTCTGTATCCGGCGTCGTTGGGGTATCTTTAGAATATACATAAGAATAAATTTTTATATCTTCTCCTGCATTGCAGCCCACATAGAAGTTTCCATCGCTGTCCTGCCCCCATGCTACAGTTCCTGTATCCGGTGAACTGAGCGAATTCAAGGAACCATCGATTATCTGTTCCACTGTGCTGCCTCCCAGAACATATCTGTAAACACCGGTATGATCAATATAAAAAAGGCTGTTATCCTCATCTCCCTTTAAGAACATAAGCGGAAAACTGCTGGTTGTTGTCCAGTTGACATCCTGCTCATCAGACTGGATCTGCTCTGTAAGCGCGCTGATATTGTCCAGTGGTTTTCCAGTATCCAGATCATATCCGTGAAGAGTCTGATCCTGAATGGTAAACAACATTTTTCCTGCTGTTCCGATAAAATCAACACGGATTCCTTCCTCATATCTTCTCACCAGACTTCCATCTGAAGGATTGATCTCTGCTACGCCATTGCCTGGATCTACGATAAGAACTGTCCCATTCTCTGTGAAACATGCCTGAAATGTATAGGAAGACTGAATCGTATCTCCGGTATCAACTTTCTGTACATTTCCATCAGGGGAAAGATAGAAAAATTCCATTTTCAGGTTGTCATACGCAGAATCCTCTTCCCCACTGTCGGCTGTTGTCTGTGCATTTTCATTGTCCCTGTCAGGAGACAGATCTGCCCCGACAAATATACTTCCATCCGCTGCTGCAGAAACAACGCTGATATATTCTCCCAGATTCTCCTTAAGCCCCAACAGTTCTTCCAGACTTTTTCCATTCGTCCAGGTTTCTCCATTATCTGCAGAATCTGCTGCATAATAACAGTTATCTGCTGTACTGTAATAAACCATGCGCAATGCACCTGAGTCGAGTACTTTGACATCTCTCAGAAACTGGCTGTTTTCAGGTACTGTAAGATCATTTTCCAGAAAACGTCCCATTGCTTTTGCGCTCTCATCTTTTGTTTTTTTACCATCTGAATTGTCGGTATTTACATTCACAAGATCTGCTGTATCTGCATTCCCTGCCTGATTGATGCTTCCTGTTTCTCCTTTGCTTCCGGAATTTTTTCCATCTGCACCGCCACATCCGGCAAGCAGGCTGCCAGTAAGTGCGATCACTCCGGCAACGGCGATTCCCTGTTTCCACCTTTTTATTTTTCTCATATCAGGATATACCTCCATGTTTTTATTTTCTTTCTGTCCCTCTCAGGATAAATGGATTGTAACAGGCAAATCTCTAAACTTTCTCTAATTTTCCAGCCGATATCCAATTCCCCGGACGGTTTTCAGGTTCAGTGTACTTCTGACACTTTTTAATCTTCGCCTCAGAAAATGAATATAATTATCCAGATTTCCATCCTCCACCTCACTGTCTGCTCCCCAGACACGGTTGAGGATCACCTCTCTCGGAAGTGTCTGACCGGCGTTTCGAAGCATCAGCTCCAGAAGTGCTCCTTCCCGTTTGGAAAGGGTACATTCCTTTCCGTTTCCTTCCAGTCTGCCGCTTTCGGGATCAAAAATAAGATCTCCGAGCGATAATACTGCCGTGTCCTCCCATCTTCCGGGTCTTCGAACCATACACTGTATTCTTGCCAGAAGTTCTTCGAAGGCAAACGGCTTCACCATATAGTCATCTGCGCCGCCTTTCAGTCCGGTCAGTTTATCCTGTAATTCTCCCAGTGCAGTCAGCATGATCACCGGTGTGGAAACATGATTCTTTCTGGCTTCCTGCAAAACAGTGATACCATCCATGGACGGGAGCATCCGGTCCAGGATCACCAGATCATGGCTTCGTTCTTTCATATAATAAAGCCCTTCTTCTCCGTCATCGCAGATATCTGTCTCATAGCCTTCTTTTTCGAGCTGAAATCTCATGCTATCTGCCAGTTCCCTGTCATCCTCTATCAGTAAAATTTTCATCTGTTTTCATCCTCCTGATTTTTCATTATACATGAGTTTTCTCTAAATTGTCTCTATACTCGGTTACAGGAATTTTTTTAGAGATTATTTACAGGTTTTCATGATACAATTACCATACAATCTCATAAAGGAGTAAATATTTCATGTTTCGCAGACTTCATATTCAAATGACTTTTTTCTCTGCTCTGATCATCGGCATCGTCATTTTTATTATGACAACTGCCTGTAATTTCATCGCAGAAAACAGCACAGGCCAGAATGCGTGGAATACCTTTCAGAACAACGCCATCTCCTGTATCTCTCATCTGGAAACGCAGAGTATCATCAGCAGTGACTGGATTTTGCAGGCAGAAAAAAATTATGATATTTCCATGGATATCAGAGACAACGGAAATTCTCTTTATCTGAAAAAACTACAGACGGATTCTCTGGATGAAACGATTTTCCGGAAGGCAGAAGAAATCTCTGCTGCTTCCTATGCACTTGATCTTTCCAATCCCGGTGCGGTCAGTAAACTGACAAAACGGATCTTTTTTCAGATGAAAGATTTCTATGTTTCCACTGCTCTGATCCCCAAGAGCCACGGAACCGTCAGTATGATCATCCTGTATTCCCTGGATTCTGTAAAACACAGGATTCTGTTACAGAGACTTGCATTCTCCGGCGCAGCTTTTCTGGCAATTCTGGCTCTGAGTATCTGTTCCTGGTTCTTTACCGGAAGAATGATCACTCCCCTGGAAAAAAGCAGGCAGGAACAGACCGAATTTATCGCTGCTGCCTCCCATGAGCTTCGCTCCCCTCTGGCAGTAATCCTGTCCGGAATCTCTGCCATGAAAAAGGCAGATCCGAAAGAACAGGAACATTTTCTTTCAGTCATAGAAAAAGAAGGGACGCGAATGTCGCTCCTGATAAATGATATGCTCTCTCTGTCAAATGCAGATAACCATTCCTGGAAAATGCATCCGGTTTTCTGTGAACTGGATACTTTACTTCTGGATACCTACGAAAAGTATGAACCCCTGATGCAGGACCACCATATGAAATTTTTCATTGAACTTCCGGAAAAGGAAATCCCTTCCTGTCCCTGTGACCCGGAAAGGATCAGTCAGGTGCTTGGAATCCTTCTTGACAATGCCATCAGTTATGTCCCCGCAAACGGGAAAATTGTTCTTTCCCTTTCACAGACCGAAACGCACTTTCTTATCCGCGTCAAAGACAACGGACCCGGTATTCCGGATTCTGCCAAGACTTCTGTTTTCCGGCGTTTTTACCGGGCAGATTCTGCCAGAAATAACAGGCAGCATTTTGGTCTGGGACTGTGTATTGCGTATGAGATCATTTCACTTCATAAAGGAACAATCTCTGTACTGGATACCCCGGGCGGTGGTTCTACTTTTCAGATTTCTCTGCCGTTGGCATAACACAGTAATTTTCTGTAACATAAAAATTTATAAATAAACCTATATTATTCACGGCTATGCCGTGAATAATATAGGTTTATTTGTTACTTCCTCGAAATAGAAGTTTTTTATCACCATATTGTCGTATAAATTTAAACTCACATCCCATATCAGGATTTCTTTAATTCTTCCATATACAGTTCAGCTATATATGCCGGGCCAGTGCACCACAACTTTGTCTTCTCATCATACAGTGCTTTTCCTGTCTTTGAACATAGAAAATCTGTCAATATCTCTTTTCTGTCCTTGCCCGTTTCTTCTGCAATCTCATCTGTCACCATAGTGATAAGAAGATCTATTGTATAATTCATTTTTTCTTTTGGAATTGTTACCTCAGCCATATCTTCTCACCTTTCACAAATTTCAGACACCTAATAGCGGCTTCTGTTTTGAAGCAATATTGATCTTTTAGTTTATTGGGCAGCAACTGTCTGATACAGAAATCGTCTGCTTCCTTATCGCCTGCTGTCCCGAAAACCCCGGCAAGGTAAGCAGTAAGGGTAGCGTTTGTTGCATCATCCGCAATCTTTCCTGCAATGATATCATACCTTGCCATTTCACGTTCAACTTCGATGAACATTTTTTTCTTTCGATGAGCGGCAATGCAATGTAACCAGTCTACATCTGCATTGTGAATTAAAAACTTTATCCTCACACGACTGAAGTCGCGTGCTTCCAGACGCT